>CADBSM010000027.1 GCA_902797315.1 uncultured Pseudomonadota bacterium
AATTTTTGGTTTGAATCTTCAAACATGTGTCTTGAAACGGCAACAACTTGATCCAGCGGTTTTTTGATTTGATCATCCGACCAAAGTTGCAAAAAACCTTCTTCAAGACCTGTCGGCCAAGTTTCATACATATTTTGCGACAAAACAAATTTTTCAAGCTTTGAGCTGTCACTATTTTTTATTTGTTCTGTCATTGCTTGTTGAAACTCAATACCGTTTGGATCATCTTTTGAAATGAAATACTGATAATCTAATCCAAAATTTTTTTGTGAGCAATCGGGAAAGTCAATGTTATCAAACGGTGCTTTGTTTTGAGCCTTGTTATCTCTTATTTTTTTTAGCATGGCGTCACGATATTCAATAACTGCCATTCTGCCTTTATCCAAAGAAAGCAAATCTTGTGCTGTTTTAATTTCAACATCGTTTCCTTGTAAATCTTTTATAGAAATAAAACTCATCCGTCTGTACCTTTCTTCATAAAGCACTGATGAGGTACATTGTAACATAGGTTCTTTTTTTGTCAATGTCTTTTTGTAAAAAAGCGTTTTTCATCATATTAATATGATATAATCGTGGTCGATGGTTTTTAAAAACGATTTAAACTCTTCAAGCCAACTATTATAGAAAAAAAAGTTAGTGTGTGTAAGATAACTAAATGGCTAAATCATTTTTTTATGTATCCTAACACAGCAGTAATTGCTGCAGGTGTCATACCAGGAATACGTGAAGCCTCACCGATTGTAGATGGTTTTACTTTTGTCAGTTTTGAAACAATTTCTCTAGATAAACCACCGATAGAGCTATAATCTATATCCTCTCTAATTTTTAAATTTTCATCTTTTTTAAAAACTTCAATATCTGCAAGTTGTCTTTTAATATATCCAGCATATGATGATTCTATCACTATTTGTTCTAAAATATCCGGACTAACCTCTTGAAGTTTTGGAAAAACATTTAAAATTGTTTCATGTGAAACATTTGAATATCCAAGCAAATGAAATAAGGTTCGACTCGTCCCATCATGATTTATGTTTATTCCATTCTTTTGTAAAAGAGCATAATCAAGCTTTGTTTCTAAAGCATATTGTCTTACCCAATCTATCTTGTCTTTTTTTAACTTAAATTGCTGATAACGATTTTGACCAACCAAACCTATTTCATAACCTTTTTGTGTGAGGCGCATATCGGCATTATCTGCTCTTAAATATAAACGATACTCTGAACGTGATGTAAACATACGATAAGGTTCATCTACACCTTTTGTAATTAAATCATCAATCATCACACCTATATAAGCTTCACTTCTATCAATACAAAATTCTGTCTTTTTATTCAAAGCTTTTAAGGCTGCATTAGCACCCGCAATCAAACCTTGAGCTGCAGCCTCTTCATAACCTGTTGTTCCATTAATTTGACCTGCTAAAAACAAACCGGATACTTTCTTGAGTTCTAAACAGTGATTAAGTTCTTGAGGATCAACATAATCATATTCTATTGCATAAGCTGGTCTTAAAATTTCAACATTTTCTAAACCTTTAATTGTATGAATAAAGGCTTCCTGAACATCTGCCGGTAAAGATGTTGAAATACCGTTCGGATAAACCACATTTGTGTTTAAACCTTCCGGCTCTAAAAAAATTTGATGTGATGTTCGATCGGCAAATTTAACAAGTTTATCTTCTATACTTGGGCAATATCTAGGACCTACGCCTTTAATTAGACCTGAAAATAAAGCACACTTAGAAAAATTATCACGAATGATTTGATGTGTTTGCTCGTTTGTATGTGTGATAAAACAGCTAATCTGCTTGTTTGGCAAACTTGTTGTTAAATATGAAAATGGTTGAGGATACTTATCTCCTTCTTGTGGTTCTAAAATTTTATAGTTTATTGTCTCACCATTTAAGCGGGCAGGGGTGCCTGTTTTTAGGCGACCAAGACGCAAACCTAATTCTTTTAAAAATGGGGTTAAACCTCGACAAGAAACATCATTAACCCGCCCACCAATAGAAGTTTCGTGACCAATAAACATCACACCATTTAAAAAAGTTCCCGTTGTCAACACAACAGCTTTTGAAAATATTTTATCTTCCGATTGCGTGATAACACCCTCTAAAAGACCTCGATTTAAAATCAAACCTTCAACTGAAGCTTCAATAATGTCAAGATTTTTTTGTTTAGAAAGGCTTGAGAGCATATTTTTTTTATAAAGGTCTCTATCTATTTGAGCTCGAGGTCCTCTTACTGCTGGTCCTTTGGAAGCATTCAACATCCTAAATTGAATTCCTGACAAATCGGCATTTCTTCCCATTAAACCGTCTAAAGCATCAATTTCTCGAACAAGATGCCCTTTACCTAATCCGCCTATTGCTGGATTACACGACATTTCGCCAATTGTTGTAATTTTATGTGTTATAAGAGCTGTTTTTGCGCCGATTCTTGCTGCGGCTGCTGCGGCTTCACAACCAGCATGTCCACCACCAACGACAACAACATCATAAAATGCTTCCATTTTTCATTCCTTCATTTTTTGCTCAATCATATGCAAAAATGATAAAATTTCAAGAACTAAATTGATCAAAAAAACATACTCTATTATATCAAAGTGTTAAACAGTGTTTTTATATAAAATTTAATATATCTTAGCAAACACTAGTTTTAGACTCTACAAAACGAAAAAAAGAAAATGCTAAGAAACCTCAAATTTTTCTTTTTTCAAATATTCATATTATTCAGTTTTTGTTTTTTTATATACAAAAAAACCGCCTGAATAACAAGCGGTTTTTTGTCTTTTATTCAATCACAATTCTTATTTCTTTAAAATAGAACGACCTGCATAAATTGCCATATCTTCTAATTCTTCTTCTATACGAATTAATTGATTGTATTTTGCCATACGGTCTGTTCTTGACATTGAACCTGTTTTGATTTGACCACAGTTTGTTGCAACTGCAATATCGGCAATTGTTGAATCTTCTGTTTCACCAGAACGATGTGATAAAACAGCTGTATATTTGTTGCGTTGTGCAAGCTCAACAGCACGCATTGTTTCTGTTAATGTACCAATTTGATTAACCTTAATCAAAATTGAATTTGCAACACCTTTTTCTATTCCCATAGCTAAACGTTTTGGATTTGTTACAAATAAATCATCACCAACAAGCTGAATCTTTGAACCAAGTGTTTCTGTTAACTTTTTCCAACCTTCCCAATCGTCTTCAGCCATGCCGTCTTCAATTGAGAAAATTGGGAATTTATCACATAAACTTTTATAATATTCGACCATTTGATCAGATGTATATGACTTTCCTTCACCTTTCATCTCATATTTTCCATTTTCATAAAATTCAGATGAAGCTGCATCAAGTGCAATATAAACATCAACACCAGGTTTATAACCTGCATCTGATATTGCTTTAACGATAAATGTTAAAGCTTCTTCAGCTGTTTTTAAATTTGGAGCAAAACCACCTTCATCTCCAACATTTGTATTTTGTCCGGCTGCTTTCAAATTCTTCTTTAATGTATGGAAAATTTCAGCACCCCAACGAATGGCTTCTTTAATTGATGTTGCACCAATTGGAGCTATCATAAATTCTTGAATATCTATTGGATTATCTGCATGTTTACCACCATTTAAAATATTCATCATTGGAACAGGAAGTGTTCTGGCCATTGTGCCGCCTAAATAACGATATAAAGGAAGACCAGCCTCTTCAGCTTGTGCTTTTGCAACTGCAAGTGAAACAGCTAAAATAGCATTTGCACCCAATTTTCCTTTATTTTCTGTTCCATCTAATGCTATCATTTCTTCATCTATAGCTATTTGGTCATCAGCATCTAAACCGGCTAAAGCGTCATAGATTTCATCATTAACATGGTTAACTGCATTTAACACACCTTTACCCATATAACGAGATTTATCACCATCTCTTAATTCAACAGCTTCATGAACACCTGTAGAAGCACCTGATGGCACAGCTGCTCTACCAAAAGCTCCGCTCTGCAAAACAACATCTGCTTCAACAGTTGGATTTCCTCTTGAATCTAAAATTTCACGTGCATGAATATCAATAATCGCACTCATCATAAACTCCTTTAAAATAAATTAAAAAACTATTGCTTAACTTGGAACTTTAATTTTTAAAAGTCAAGCTTTTTAGCTATTTATTAATAAAAATATTCTAAATTATCTCATTGTATTTTATTTCTTCTGTCAGGAGTTTATTTATGTTTTCTGATAAATGGAACAATCGTTTTATGAAACTTGCTTTTTTGGTTGCTTCTTGGTCAAAAGATCCTTCAACAAAAACGGGTGCCGTTATCGTCGGTCCAGATAAAGAAATTAGAGCCACTGGTTTTAATGGACCTGTTAGAGGGGTCGATGATAATATTCCTGAGCGATTCGAACGTCCGACAAAATATGATTTCTTTGAACATGCTGAAAGAAATGCTCTGTTTAATGCTTGTTTAACAGGTGTTCAAGTTAAAAATTGTGTGATGTATGCTACCCATACACCTTGTGTGGATTGTGCTAGAGCTATTATTCAAGCCGGTATTAAAACCGTTATCACAAATAAACTCATTATTAATCAAAATACACCACAAAATACATGGCGTGATAAACTACCAATTTCTGCTCAGATGTTTAAAGAAGCTGGTGTTGAATATATCGAACTCTAAAATAGAACTTTTTTGTTAAAATAGTACTTTAAATACCTTCTGCGGTGATTATATATCCTATCGCACTTGATTTTGTTATTTGGAGATTGTTTGATGAAAATTTTAATTGCGGACGACCATGCACTTTTTCGTGATCATTTAGCCTTAATTTTAGAAGAAATAGCTCCGGAAACTGTTATTATACAAGTATCTGCCTTTTCTCAAGCATTAAAAATTTTACAAAAAGAGCAAGATGTTAATCTTATGTTTGTTGATCTTGATATGCCTGATATGAAATGGGAAGATACCGTTTTACAACTTAAAGAAATTATAAATGATTTGCAAATCGTTGTTATTTCAGCTTCTGAAGATGTTAGGCAAATCAGAAAAATTATTAATATGAATATTAAAGGTTATATACCAAAACGGGCTGATTCTAAAATTATTAAAGAGGCTTTGAAAAAAATATTAAACGGCTCAATCTATATTCCACCTGCATTAGAAAATACTCAAAATGAAACAGTATCTAAGATGATTGGTAAAACTTTAACAAACAGACAAAGTCAGGTTTTAGATCTTATTGCTCAAGGTAAATCAAATAAACAAATTGCATATGAAATGGGAGTATCTGAGGCAACTGTTAAATTACATATTAATGCTCTTTTACGTTCTCTTAAAGTAACAAATAGAACACAAGCTGTTGTCACAGCCCAAAAAATGGGATTAATTTAAATTATTCTGTTAACTGACGGCCTAAAGATCTTCTTTCAAGCTTTATTTGTTCTTTACGCTCTATTTGGCGTACAGCACTCTTTGAAGCTTGTATAATGAGTTTTTTTATTAGTCTTGAAGCTATACTTTGTTCACTGTCTTCGTTTGAAAATAAAATAAACCTGTTTTGAAATATATTCACAACATTTTCTTCTAAACCATCAACATCTAAACTCAAAACCATATGTAGTCTTTTATGTGTCGCATCAAGAGAGTCAACTTTTGCTTTTAAGAGTTTTGGTGTCATAATATAATCAGCTAAATCTTTTTCGTCTGTGATGTAATAATAAGGGTTTTCTTTAATTTCCTCTTTTAAAAAATCAGCATATTTTTTTGATTTAGAACCATTATAATATTCCAAATCACTCACATATAAAAGTGCTAAATTTTCTGCATCTTTGGGATTTAAAGTAACTTCTTTTGATACATCTTCAACAATTTGAACGAGAAGATTATCATCATGTATTTCAGGTGTTTTTAAAGCTTCCTGCCGAACATTATTTATGTTTGATAATTGTATATAACCTAATGTTTCAACACATGTTTTATTTTCATCTGATTTAACAACTTTTGAACTTAAGTCTTCAACATAATCATCAACTAAACGATAAATCATCACATTTAAATCATGATCGTTTAGTTTCTTCTTATCTTCAGATAAAATATCTAAATTTTTAATACTTAAAAATACAGCCTTATCAATTGCTCTAATTCGTGTGCTTGATGGACTTTCACCTTCAATTGATTTTTCACAAGCATTTCCTTTAATCTCAATACTTTCATACTCTTGAGAAAAAGCTGATGATGATACTAAACAAAAGACTGAAAATATCCATAAAAATTTCATTACAACCAACCTTCATTCGTCTTTTTAACAACTTCAGACCAACTTTTAAAAACTTGTCCATGATTGTTTATGAGGTTTATTGTATATTTGATTGCTGGAATATCTTTTGTTGGCGTGTCAAACCATTGTGCTGAAGTTGTTAATATATAATCAGCTCTGTTTTTATCGTCTGTAAGTTTGAATGTATGAGAATTTAAAATTTGCATTTTAAAATTTCTAACACCTTCTTCAATTCCAGCAGGTAAATCTTTATCTATTAATTCACCGTTGTCTACATAAATCATAACATCAGGTCTTGTACGATAAAGAGAATATGTATCTTCAATAAAATGATTAAAACATCTCTTTGATGCTAATATATATGATTGAGGCATTGAAGGTATATATGTTAAAACAGGTTTTTGTAAAACAGATTTTTCTAAATTCTCAACTTCAAAAGTATTATATAATTGGCCATTAAAACAAATAGATTGAGAATCATCACAATTTCTTTGATTTATATTTGTATCAAATTCTTCAACAATACGTGGGTGTTTTATTTCAACACAAGGTGTTTCACATTGCTGACAAAATGAACATTGTTCAAGTTCTAAAATTTCTGTTTTTTCAATAACAGGTGGATTTTTAACTGGACAACTATAACAACCATTTAACACTAGAACAAAAACAAAAAACATATATTTCTTCATTTTAACCTCTTTATTAAATAAAAAAAAACTCATTTAAAAATATAAAATTTATACATTGATTGCAACACTTTTTTTAAGGCTTAAAGAAAAGCGATTTTATTAAAATCGCTTTTCTTTTTTTTTAACTGTTCATATTATTAAAAAAGTCATTATTGTCTTTAGAAACACGTAGTTTATCAAGTAAAAATTCCATACCATCAGTTATTCCCATTTGCATTAAAACGCGTCGTAAAACCCACATTTTAGAAAGAATTGACTTATCAACTAATAATTCTTCTTTTCTGGTACCAGAACGAGTAATATCAATTGTTGGAAATAGACGTTTATCTGTGAGTTTACGGTCTAAAATAATTTCTGAATTACCTGTTCCTTTGAATTCTTCAAATATAACTTCATCCATTTTAGAACCTGTATCAATTAAAGCTGTTGCAATAATTGTTAAAGAACCACCTTCTTCAACATTTCTAGCAGCACCTAATAACCTTTTGGGTCTTTGAAGAGCATTTGCATCAACACCACCTGTTAAAACTTTTCCAGATGACGGAACAACCGCGTTATAAGCTCGACCAAGACGTGTTATTGAATCAAGTAAAATAACAACATCTTTTTTTGTTTCAACTAAGCGTTTTGCTTTTTCAATAACAAGTTCAGCAACCTGTACGTGACGTGTTGCCGGTTCATCAAATGTTGATGAAATAACCTCACCTTTAACAGAACGCGTCATATCTGTCACTTCCTCAGGTCGTTCATCTATAAGAAGAACTATTAAATAAACCTCAGGATGATTAACAGCTATAGCATGAGCTATGTTTTGCAACATAACTGTTTTTCCTGTACGTGGAGGTGCAACAATTAAACCTCGCTGACCTTTTCCTTGAGGAGCTATTAAATCAATAACTCGCGTTGTATAATCTTTTTCACCACAAATTATATCAAAATTAAGTTTTTGAGTAGGATATAATGGAGTTAAGTTATCAAAATTAACTCTTAATTTTGATTTTTCGGGATCTTCAAAATTTATTGAATTTATTTTTGTTAAAGCAAAATAACGCTCATTTTCTTTTGGAGCTCTAATTTCGCCTTCAACTGTATCTCCTGTTCTTAAACTATATTTTTTAACTTGTTGCGGTGAAACATATATGTCATCAGCACTTGCTAAATAGTTTGATTTTGATGATCTTAAAAAGCCAAAACCATCTGGTAAAACCTCTATAACTCCATCGCCGTATATAACTTCATTATTATCATCAGCTATTTTATTCATGATAGCAAAAACAAGATCCTGCACACGCATAGATGATGCTTCTTCAACACCTAAATCTTCAGCCCATGTTAGTAATTCTTTAGGTGATTTTTCTTTTAACTCTTTTAAATACATATAAACCTTGATTGATTAAATTGAATAAATAAAGATTATCGAGAATTCGACTTGAAAATATATAACAAACTCTTATTTTAATGTCAAGGATTTAAAATCAAAAAATTATACACAGCCAATCTTGTCTATATATAAATTTAAAATTATTTGTTGTTGTTGTATATGTTTGTTAAATTTGTGTATTATTTTTTATTAAAATAAATATAAACAGCTATATCTTTTTTTATCAATTTAAAAATCAAAAACTTAATTGATTATTTTCTTTTTTATACACATGATTCACATCATGTTAATAAAATTATTAACATGTTTATAAGTTATATGATTTATTTTGAAAAATATGAATAAAAAGTTAAATTAAGCCAATGTAAGGATATTTTATACACAAAAGGTTAATAAAATGTGTATAAATTTTGTGAGTTTTTATAAAAATGAAATTTATTGGTATAACAGGCTCTATAGGTAGCGGTAAAACAACAATATGTCAAATTTTAAAACAACAAGGTTATGTTGTTTATGATGTTGATCGTTGGTGTCGACAAATGTATTATAATAAAGACTTCTTAAAAATCATAAAACAAAATTTTCCATTCTGTTTTAATGGTGATTTTTTTAATAAAAAAATGTTACGAAATCATGTTTTTAAAAATAAAAAAGATCTTCAAAAACTTGAAAATTTAACTCATCCTTACCTTATCAATAAATTAAAAAAACATATTCATCATCTAAGTGTTAAAAAAGGTCTTTGTTTTATTGAAGCAACACTTCTCTATCAGCTTAAATTAGAACGTTTTTTTAATTTTGTTATATTAACATATGCTCCTTATGATGTTTTAAAAAAACGCGTTGTTCAAAGAGATCAAATTACAAATGAGCAATTTGATGATATTATAAAAAATCAAACAGAATTCTTGTCTTTCAAAAATAAAGCTGATATCATTATTAATACTGATGTTCGTAAAAATCTTTTAAAAGTTCGATTAATTGAAATAATAAATAAGGTTGATAAATGTTAAGAGAAATTGTTTTTGATACTGAAACAACAGGTTTAAATCCTCATGAAGGTGATAAATTGGTTGAAATAGGTGCTTTAGAGTTGATTAATCATCTTCCAACAGGACGAACATATCATCAATATATAAATCCATTAAGAGAAGTTCCTGAAGATGCTGTCAAAATTCATGGTTTAACTACAGAATTTTTGAAAAATTATCCGAGATTTTCACAAATAGCTGAAGATTTCTTAAATTTTGTAGGTGATGATGGTGTTTTAGTTGCTCATAATGCATCTTTTGATATGAATTTTATAAATTATGAGTTAAAGCATGGTGGTTTTAATACTCTTAATCATCATCAAGTTGTTGATACACTTGAAATTGCAAAATCAAAATTTCCAGGTGCTAGAAACAATCTTGATGCACTTTGCCGTCGATTTAATATTGATAATTCAAAAAGAACAAAACATGGTGCTTTACTTGATGCTGAATTATTAGCTGAGGTTTATCTTGAATTATTAGGGGGTGCTGAACCTTCTATGAATTTTCATATTGAACAAAATATATCAAAAAAAGAAGTAAATGTTCAGAGTATTAAAAATTTTAAACCTTCGAGAAATTTTTTAATCAACAATAAAGAACAAGAAGAACATGAAAAATTTTTAAAAAATAAAATTAATAATGCTATATGGTTGTTGGAATAAACAAGATGAACATAAGTTCTGTTTTGGATAGATTTATTAATTTACTCAAATGGCCAATAGCTATCTATATGGTAGTGTGTTTACCAGCACTTTTTTCATCTTTCAAATATTTTGAATTGACTAATTTAAAAACAATAACACTTATTTGTGGTTTAATCTGTTTTATTTTTGCAAAAACAATGATGGATGCATCTGTTAAAACTTCTATGCAAATTATTGCTCATGAATTTACACATGCTTTTTTTGCTTTTATAACCTTTCATAAAGTAAAACATATTAGATTAAATCCTGATGAATCCGGTGGAGAAATGGGTTTTATAGGAGATGGTAATTGGTTGATTGTTATTGCACCTTATTTTTTTCCAATATTTGTGATTGTTTTTATTTTAATCACTTTTTTATTTAAACAAAATATTATATTTAATGGAATTTTAGGTTATTTTGTAGGTTATCATATTGATACTGTTGCTTCTCAAATACATGAAAAACAAACAGATCTTCCTAAAGTTGGCTATCCTTTTTGTTTTTGCTTTTTACCTGGTGCAAATTTATGGATAATAGGTTTAATACTTGCTTATAATGCTGCTGGTTTAAAAGGTATTTCTAGCTACTATTCTTTTATTAATCATTTAAACGTGCTTTATTTCAATCAACTGACTGTATTGATAAAGTCTTTGTATTAATTATAACTTTTTGACCAATAGGCATTATTAATCGGCTTTTTATATGACCATAAGGAAAGTTATATATAACAGGTATATCTATATCTTTTACAAAATTTTGAATAATATCAATAATCTGACCATCACCTTCGTCAGCAAGCGGACAATTTTCAAATTGACCAAATATTAAAGCTTTAGCTTGATTAAATCCTTTTTGCATTTTTATTTGTTCAAGCATTAAATCTATACGATATGTTTTTTCTCCAATATCTTCAATTAAGATAATTTTATCTTTTAAATTTGGAAAATATGGTGTTCCGGCAAGTGATAAAAAAACACTTAAACAACCACCAACAATATTTCCTTGAGCATATCCATCTTTTAAAACATCAAATTGATGATAACAAAAAGATTGACCTTGTAATATATTAATCAAAGATTGTTCAAGCTGTTTATCTAAAACAGTGTTTTTAAAATCATATATTGGTAAAAAGCCTGTATATGAAATATTTTTTGTTTTTGTATATATAGCATTTTGCAGAGCTGTTGAATCAGATAAACCAAAAATAGGCTTTTTATTTTTTTTGATGATATCATAATCTAAAAAATCTAAAACTTTTAAGCTTCCTGCACCGCCTCTGATACAAAAAATAGCTTTAATATCTTTATTTTTAAAAGCTTCATTTATATCATATGCTCTATCTACAGCTTTTCCTGCGGCATAAAAACAAACATCATAAGCATGTTTAGAAATTACTGGTTTTAATCCTTGTTTTTTGAACCAAGTAATTGAATTTTGAAGATCTTTTTTTTCGAAACAACCAGAAGGTGCAATCAAAGCAATTTTATCACCTTTTTTTAATTTTTCCATTTTTTATAACCCTTCTAAAATTCTGTTACAAAAATCAGGAAGGGAATTATCTCTTGCACCCATAATGACAATTCTATCACCTGATTGTGCTAAATTTAATATTCTGTTTTTGATTTCATCACGTGTTTGAAAAAATTCCGCCTTAATACCTTTAAGACGTGCATAATCAATTAAATCTTTAGAAGAAATATCTTTTTGAACACTTCCTCCAGCATAAAAAATTTCAGGCATAAAAAGCATATCATCTTTTTGCATATATTTTGAAAAGCTATCGATAATTTCTTTACCCATTAAACGCATTGGTGAAAAACCATGTGGCTGAAACATAAACAAAATTCTTCCCTCATAATCTCTTAAAGCTTGTACGGAAGCTTTAACTTTATCAGGATTATGAGCAAAATCATCAATTACAGTTATGTTGTTTTTTTGACCAATAATATCTAAACGTCTTTTTGTTCCTGAAAAATTTTCAAGTATTTTTGCTGCTTGATATATATCAACACCTAATATTGATGTTGTTAAAATAGCAGCAGCAGCGTTTGAAACATTAAACGAACCAATAAGTTTTAAAGTGAAAACTTTATCGTTTAATGTGTATGATATACCATGTGCTAAAGGGGTAATATTAGATAAAAAAATATCTGCTTTATTGTCTTTAATTGAAAATGTTTTAATATTATTCATCTTTGTTAATTCTTCGGAATGAAGGCAATCTAAATTAACAATACCAAATCTTGATCGTTTAATAAAATTTGAAAAAAGATTTTGAAGCTCATCTATACTTTTATGATCAATTGTAATGTTGTTAACGATGCCTATATATGGATTATATTTTTCAATAGAACCATCACTTTCGTCTGCTTCAATCACACAAATATTTCCAGAACCCAAAATGACATTTGGTATACCTTTTTGTTTTTCATAGTTTTTTAATAATCCGCCATTGATAACTAAAGGATTAAGATTTGATTTGTCTAAAATGTAGCCAATCATTGCTGTTAGAGTTGTTTTTCCTGATGTTCCACCAACAGCAACAGATAATGGATATTGGTTGAAAATTTCACTTAATAAATCAGACCTTTTTTCT
>CADBSM010000028.1 GCA_902797315.1 uncultured Pseudomonadota bacterium
ACTTGTCAGAAGTTTAAGAGGATAAAAAAATGAACAACAAATATATGCAAAATCTGATGCAAGGCATTAAACGTATTCTTCATGCTTTTAAATTTTCATATGATGGTTTTGTTGCAACTTTGAAGTCTGAGCCGGCATTTCGTCAAGATTTAGCCATATGTGTTGTTTTGGCACCCATAGCCTTTATGCTCGATGTTACCTCTGTTCAACGTGTGTTACTGTTCTCTTCTCTGATGTTTATTTTGTTTGCTGAATGTGTTAATACCGCTATTGAAACCATTATTGATCGCATCTCCATGAATCTTCATTCGCTATCTAAAAAAGCTAAGGACATAGGATCTCTTCTTGTTTTAATGGCTTTTATTAATGCTATTGTGACATGGTGTGCTATTTTAATGTTTTAAAAAGGAAACTGCTGTGAGACGACCTATCCCTATGGCTATTTGTTATGATTTTGACGGCACACTTGCTCCTAACAATATGCAAGAATATGGCTTTGTTAAAAAACTTGGCATGACACCGCAAGAGTTTTGGGGTATAGCCAATAATTTAGCTAAAGATCAAAAAGGTGATGAGATTTTAACTTATATGAAAGTGACGATTGATGAGTCTCGCAAGAAAAATTTGCCGATGACACGTGAAGATTTTAAAGCCTATGGGCGAGATATTACTTTCTTCCCGGGAGTGGAGCTTTATTTTGATCGTATCAATCAATATGCACGTTCTAAAGGTATCAATCTGCAGCATTTTATCATTTCTTCCGGTTTGAAAGAAATGCTTGAAGGCACATCAATTGCCCATCAATTTACAGAAATTTTTGCTTCGTCATTTTTATATAATGAAACAGGTGCGGCAGTTTGGCCAGCTATGGTTTTAAATTATACATCTAAAACGCAATATATGTTTCGTATTAACAAAGGGTGTTTAGACGTGACAGATACAGAAGGTGTCAACCGTCATATCGCCAAAGAATGCAAACCACTGCCTTTTGAAAATATGATATATATAGGTGACGGTATAACAGATATTCCCTGCATGTCGATGCTTAATAAGGCCGGAGGGCATACCCTTGCAGTCTATAAGGAGGGGCAAAAGGAAAGAGCTTTTGGCTTGAATAGAGATGGTCGTGCACATATGGTTGCGCCAGCAGACTATCGCGAAGGCAAGAAAATTGATCAGTTTATCAAAGCTGTTATTGATAAAATTGCGGCAGAGGGCAACTTAAAATATATTATTTCAAAAAAATAAAAATTTTAAAGGAACTAAAAATGAAAAAAATCATTCACTTGTTATGTTTTGGCTTTATTTTAACATTGCCGTTTCGAGCATATGCCGGAATTTGTAGTACTTTGGGTGATTGGTATTGCACCATTCGTTCAAATGTGATTGCTACTTGGGAAGAACACTCTTACGATGCGTATGTTCCCCTCTATGCTTGGCACAACCGTTTGACTTATGATAGGGAACATATCAAGAAATACAACGAAAATCCGTGGGGTGGCGGTCTCGGAATCTCTCGTTTCGACGAAGATGGCGATTGGCACAGTTTATATGCCATGTATTTTAAAGATTCAAACGGATATGGTGAAACGATGTTCGGTTATGCTTTTTTGAAAAACAAATATTGGCATGACCTGCGTTTTGGTTATGGTTTTACCGTTGGTGCAACACAGCGTCATGAATATAGCTATATTCCTGTGCCCTTACCGCTTCCAATGATTGGTATCGGCTATGGTAGGGTCGATTTGCAAGCTGCCTATGTCCCAGGTATTAAAAATGATGGTAATGTGTTGTTTATTTGGACAAGGATAAGGCTTTATTAATCTGTCAAACCAACAAGTGTTTGGGCATATTCATCTGCTTTGAAAATATCTAAATCGTCAATTTGTTCACCCACACCGATATAATAAACATTAGTTGGGCATTCTTTGGCAATGGCTGCTAAAACACCGCCTTTGGCGGAACCATCAAGCTTTGTGACAACGAGTCCATTAACATCAACAATTTGTTTGAAAATTTCAACTTGAGAAATAGCGTTCTGACCATTTGTGGCATCAATGGTTAAAAGCGTCAGATGAGGTGCCTGTTCGCAAACTTTTTTAATAACTTTGACAACTTTTTTGAGTTCATCCATTAATCCGGTTTTATTTTGCAATCGACCAGCCGTATCAATAAAAACAATATCATCGCCGGCTTTTATTGCGGCATTGATGCCATCATAACAAAGTCCTGCGCTGTCACAGTTCGGCGCACCTTTAAAAAGCCTGACATCTGACCGTTTGGCCCAAATTTCAAGTTGTTCAACTGCAGCTGCGCGGAAAGTGTCGGCTGCAATGATTGAAACTTGTTTGCCTTGCGCTTTAAACTTTGAAGCTAATTTACCTATAGTTGTTGTTTTGCCTGCGCCATTCACACCAACCATTAAAATCACATAAGGCTTAGTATTTTCAAATTGAATGTGGGCTTCTAAAGGCTTTAGAAGAGATTCTAATTCTTGAGCCAAAGCTTGTTTGATTTCTGTTTGTGAAATTTGTTTATCAAATTTGAGCGTACCAAAATTTTTAATAATTTGTGCGCTTGCTTTGACACCGATATCAGATGAAATCAACAAATCTTCTAATTCTTGCAACAAATCGTCATCAAGAGTGCGCTTGGTGACAATATCTTTTAAACCTTCGCTGATTTTATCAGATGTCTTTTTTAGGCCTAATCCCAATTTTTGAAAAAAACTAATCATTGTTTCTACCTCTTTTAAGTCTTAAAATTTTAGCACGACGCCGGCGTTCTGCCATGTCTATTTGAACCATTTTAGCGGCAGGAGTCCCTTGTCTTTGTGAATATGGAAAAACATGCAATTGATCGATGCCTGCCTCATCAACCAATTTGCAAGTATTTTCAAAGGCCTCTATCGTTTCAGTTGGAAATCCGCAAATAAAATCTGCGCCAAAAGTTGCATCAATTCTTACTTCTTTAATTTTTTGACACAGTTTGATCACTTGTTCACGGGTATGACGGCGTCCCATACGTTTTAAAATAAGATTATCACCCGATTGAATAGAAAGATGCAAGTGGGGAGATATTTTTTTTTTTTTTGCTAAAAGTTTAATGAAATCATCTTCAATGGCGGCAGGATCAAGAGAGCCTAAAGACAATTCTTCTAAGTCTTTAACCTCTTCTAAGAGTTTTTGACAAAGCTTTGCAAGCCCATATTCGTATGAGCAAAGATCAATGCCTGTCAGACAAATTTTTTTTAATCCTTGTGTGCACAAGATTTTGACTTGTTCAACAACTTTTTCAATACTTGATGAGCGATTTTTACCTCTGGCATAAGGAACAATACAGTATGTACAACGATGGTTGCAACCTTGCTGAATTTGAACAAAAGCCTTTTGTCGGCCTTCAAAACCGGTAATCATATAAGGGTCTATATCTTGATTTTGCATAATATCACTGGTTTGTAAGCGTTCTTGACCAAGCTGTATAACATATTTTTCTATTTCAGGTTTTTGCGCATTGCCTAAAACAAGATCAACCTCTTTCATGTTTAAAAACGATTCTGGATGGACTTGTGCAGAACAACCTGTTACGATGATTTTAGAGTTTGGGTGTTCTTTTTTTAGTTTACGCACCATTTGACGGCACTGACGTTCAGCTTCGCTTGTGACGGCACATGTGTTGACCACAATTAAATGATCATAAGCTTTAAGCTTTTCAGCCATAGCCTCTGATTCAAACGCATTAATTCTGCAACCGAAAGTTACAATTTGAGCCATTTATTTTTTCCATTCTTTTTTTTAGCAATATAAAGCAAAAAAATCTCATTGCAATTTAATTTTAAGCTTTTATAATACAGATAGGCTATTTTTTTAAAGGATGACTTTCATGACGCAAAAAATTTCATTTTTAATTGCTACATTTTTTGGTTCTGGTTTGGCTAAAAAGGCACCAGGTACTTTTGGTTCGCTTGCAACATTGCCTTTAGCTTTTTTAATGGCATATTTTTTTGGCTTTAGCGGTGTTTTTTATGCAGCTTTAATAGTTTTTTTTGTAGGAGTTTATGCTGTTAAAAATGTTATTGCTCACGAAAAAGAAAAAGACCCAGGCAAAATTGTGATTGATGAAACAGCAGGGCAGCTGACAAGCTTTTTGCTGATTGCAAATTATTTGCAAAATAACTTGTCATGGAAAGCCTTTTTGTTATATGCCTTAGGTTTTGGGCTTTTCCGTTTATTTGATATTGCCAAGTTTGGTCCTGTGGAGTGGGCTGATACAAAAATTGAAAGCGCATGGGGCGTTATGCTTGACGATGTTTTTGCCGGCTTTTTTGCTGCTATTGTACTGATGTTTTTTGTCAGTGGCTTATAGGGTTTGTGACGCCTTCTTTTTGAGAAAAGCTTGTGTCGGGAAATTTTCAGAGATTTCCATATTGTAGGGCAACTTTATTATTGATGGATAAAATTGTGCAGCGTCAACGGGATTAAGCCGATAAGTCCCTTTTAATTTTTCAAAAACAAATGGCTTCATGTCATCTTGGCTTAAGCCAGATTCCTGAACGGCTGAGGCAAAAGATTTTTCAATTTTTTGATCATATTTTCCAAAACTATCGGTCATAAATTTTTTGTTGCCTAAAGCATCTTCGGTGATTAAACCGCATGAGACCAAATGAGTATACATATTTTCACAAAGGGCTTTTATTTTGTTAAAATCCTGACAATATTGTTTATCAAGAATGACCGTTAGTCCCAAAAAAGAACCGGAACGTCCGCTAAAAGAGCAAAAAGATTTGTTTTTCTCGGCATAAACAGCATACGTATAAAACACTTTATGATCAAAACGCTTGTGGATAAACATTTTTTTTCCTGTTTGCGGGCGATAGAATTGTTCAATAAATTTTCTTTCTTCATCTGTTGTTCCCGTGTCACAAAAACCATTAGGAACACCAAAGACAATATATTCCATGTTTTTATCTCCTGCTTTCATTATAACTGATGATACATGAAAATATAGAACAAAGTCAATTTTTTTACAAAAAATTTAATTTCTATGATATATAAAAGAACAAGATGTGTTTTTTTAATAATAGGAGATTAATTATGAATAAAATACTTAATTATGTTCAAAAAGGTAAAGGCATTGGCGCCTTGTGGCTTTTTGTTTTTGCGCTCTTGTTTTCATTTTGGACAGCTTATAACGTTGGCAAAATTTTGCCGCAGGTTACACCATATATTCAAAAAATTGCTGATGATATTTTACCTATCAAAATTGAAAACGGCGTTGTTGTAGAGCCTGAAAACACGGTTAAAGCTTTCAGCTATGACATTGCGGGTGAGCCCTTTTCTGTTGTTATTGATACGACAACAAATATGCTTGAAGAGGGCGAGCGTCCGACTGGTTTTTATTTAACAAAGTCCTATTTTTATACCGTTTCAGATAAGCAAATTCGTCGTCAAAATTTAACAAATAGCATCGAATTGCCCAAACAAGACTATATGCCTTTGATGCAAAAAGGTATTAATTGGACAGTTGGCGTGCTTGCTGTTTTAGGCCCCGTTTTGATGTTTATCTACTTTTTGATTGGGGTTTTGTTCTATGCTTTTTGTACGGGTCTTGCCTGTGTTTTAAACAAAAAAGATTTAACTTTTAAGTCGAAGATGCGCTTAAACACAGTCTTGTTTATTGGCGTTTACTTTATATTCATGTTGTTTGGCTTTTTTGGCCTCAATCTTTCGACATTGGCCTTTTTCTGTGTTATGCTCGTATTACAGATTGTCAGTGTAAAATATTTGAAAGCTTAAAAAGATCAAGCGGTCTAACAATCCGGCTGGTATTGTATGCTAACCGGATTGTTTTTTACAAAAGAGATGTAGTTATGAAAAAAATTGAAAATTTCACAAGCACGGAAACACGTTTTTTATCAAACTTTTATCCGCATCGCAAAGATGGTTCAAAATATCCTATCAAGGTGGATGTTGTCTATAACGGTATACATTTTGATTGTGTCGAAAATGCTTATCAGGCAGCAAAACTAAAAAACAAAGAAGAACAGCTTCTTTTGGCAAAGCTCTCACCGTATGAGGCAAAAGAATATTTTTTAACGCACGATTGCGAGCGTAGCGATTGGGAAGATGTTAAATTACAAATTATGGAAGATCTTGTTTTTCAAAAATTCAGCACATCACGAGAGCTCAAAGAGATGCTTCTTCAAACACAAGATGCTGTTTTAGAAGAGGGAAACGATTGGGGTGATACTTTTTGGGGAATTTGTAACGGTGAGGGTGAAAATCATTTAGGCAAAATTTTAATGAAAGTCCGTCAAAAACTAAAATAAAAGTTCACACCCATTTTGAAGTCGCTTTAAAGCGCCGAACAACAAAAATCGGAAATCCAAAAAGATAATATTTATAGATTTCATGATCTTTAGATCGAATTTTCAGTGTCGGAATTTTGAAAATTTTATAAACTCTCTTGTCTCCTTTACGAAAATATTCACCAATCAGAACTCCAAAAATTTTTAAAGACCGATATTCGTTGTATCCCTTTTCTAAAAAACGAATTCTTTTGATGATAGAATCACTAACTTGCAAATGATATTTTTCAATAATTGCTTTAGCTAAGTTGCAAATGTGAGTCCGTTCAGTGTTCGGTGTGTATCTATAGGCATAGGAAAAACAGTCATTGAAAAAAGCCGCAACCATATGTCGGTGTTTTGTTATTAAGTTGTTTTGTTGATAAAAAGCACAAATATCTTCCATAATTTTGAGATGATCTATGGCTTTGGGTGATTTTAAGAATGTTTCAGCCATAATTGAACCGGAATGTCTTAAGTATTGATAAAATTGACGATTTAAAAAGTAAACTTTATTGGCAATGCTGGCATATTTTACAAAAAAGCAATAATCTTCATTATTCAGTCCGCAAGGAAATTGAATATGAAATTTTTTAATAAGATCTCTTTTAAAAATTTTATTGCACACAGATTTGTCCGTTTTAAGAATAACATTTTCTTCTATTTTGTGTAATCCTTCAAAAGGAAGCTTATAATATTCCTGATCAGCTTGACGATGTTCCATCAAAGCGTCTCCTACAACTTCGATACCAAAGCAAACAAGATCAATATCATCTGTCATGCAAGACAAGGCTTGCTGATAAGTCTGTTTGCTCACGCAATCATCACTATCTACGAAGGTTACCAAAGGAGACGTGGCGTATTTTAGGCCCGTGTTTCTTGCAGAAGATAGACCTTGGTTTTGTTGGTGTATAACCACAATTCTTTTGTCTTGCTTCATATATTCATCGCAAATCTGAGCAGATAAGTCTGTTGATCCATCGTCCACCAAAATAATTTGAATGTTTTTCAATGTTTGAAAACGCAAAGAATCCACACATTTTTGTAAATATTTTTGCACATTATAAACAGGAACAATGATTGAAATTTCGGGAGCCGACATTTTAGCCTCTTTTCTTTTGACGATAATATTTGAGCTGAGAAGAAATGAAAAACAAAAAGGGATAAGATATTATTTTTTTTATTTTTCGATATTCTTTAGAAAACAGATTTTTATCAAGCAATCCATTGTGTTTGGCTGTTTTAAACTCTTCTGACATAAATTTTAAAAAATGCCAATTCAGCGGCCAGCACAACCTTTTATAATTCCACATATAGGTCGAAAACTTCAACCTATTCATCAAGGCAAGCAAATGAGTCATATTTTTTTGTTTTAAGAAACGTTCAATTTCATGATATTCATCTGCAATGCAAAAGACTTTTCCTTTGCTGTTGACGGAAGATTGTTCATTGTCTCGCCTATAGTGTAAAAAGGCTTCATCGATTAACAAAACCCTATGTGCCAGAGCCCACACTTTAAAATTAAATGCCGTATCTTGATATGAGGCTCCAGGTGTTTCTAAAAACTGAATATCATTTTCTTCAAGAAACTGTCGGCGATAAATTGCTGCCCAAATACAAGGCATTTGCCAAAAAATATTTTGCCTTTCTTGCGGTCTGATAACCTCGTTCAAATCATTTTCGGGCATCACAAAAACTTTCTGAGACAATTGGTCTTTTTCTGCCCAATAGTCATAAAAATTGCTTTTCACAACATCAAGATGATGTAAGGTAGCTTTTTGATAAAGCTTTTCAAACATTTGTGTTTCTACCCAGTCATCGCTTTCAACAATGCCGATATATTCACCTTTGGCCAGTTTTAGACCGATGTTCATTGAATGCCCATAGCCTGAATTTGTTTTGTGTACCACTGTCATGCGCTCATCTTTAGAGGCATAATTTTGCAAGATATTGAAAGATTCGTCTGTTGAGCCGTCATCAATACATATTATTTCAATTTCATTCAAAGTTTGATGAACAATGCCATCTAAACATTGGTGTAAATATTTTGAAACATTATAGACAGGAACAATAACTGAAACTTTCGGTACATATGGGATATTGTTTTGCTTTACAATATTGATTTCGATTTCTTGTTTTAGCATTTTAACTTCCAAACGTGTTATTGCAAATTTACAATAATATATATTGTGTATAGACAATAATGTCAAGCTAAAAAATATTCTATACTCACCGTAATTTTTTTGATGAGGTGTTTCATGCTAAATGAAGAAGATTTTAAAAAACAAATTAGCACGGCAATTAGAAAATTGCGCTATGAAAAAAAGTATTCTATCGAAAAATTGGCAGAGCTTAGCGAAACAGACTATTCCTCAGTCAATTTAATTGCAAATGGCAAACAAAGTCCAAGATCTTACACACTGTATAAAATTTTTCATGCCTTAGGTTATAACTTATTAAAAGATCTAAATCCTAAAAATCAGACGCGTCAAGATTTGGAAGATAATCTTTTATCTTCTATCGCACATTTAAATGAAAAAGAGCTTCAAGATTTAATCGTTTTTCTTAAAAACTTTACACTCAAACAGCGTTGATGTTTTGCTCTTGACAAAATTTTAAAGAAGAGATATACTAAATTCTGATAAGAAATTAGTGTGTTTGTTTTGTGGCAATTATTTCAGAGGTTTTTGCCTTTGAGGGGTTTTCTTATCTTTCCTTGCAAAGGATTTTCCTCAAGAAATAAATTAAAAAAATATGAGTATACTTCAAATCATAGGCATCATCGTGTTAATCGCGGTTGCCTACAACATCCTCAAAGATTTTGGGGTTGTTGACTTTATCAAAACCGTCATCGGTATGGTGGTTGCAGCTTTTTTGCTCAGCCTTGCCGTTGGCGCGTTCTTCTCGCTGTTTGGTTTAAACTTTGACAGCGTACAGAAGATTGCCTTTTGGATTTTGGTCATTTTATGTGGCCTAAAGTCAATTAAAGGCAATTAAAAGATAAGATTAAAGCGTTGCTTAAGTATAAAAAACTTAGCAGCGCTTTTTTTATAGCCCAAAAGTTTTGATTGCTTTTTCAAAGCGGAGACTTATTTTTCCTTCTTGAAAGGAAAAAAATATGCTCAAAGTTGATAAAACAAACGAAAACATCTCACGTTGCATTTGTTTGAATTGTCCTTCTTATTCAACAACGTGCAAGCTCAAAAATGCACCTTTTGCTGCAAATCTGCCTACAAAAAATCTTGCTGGCCGCACACATTTTGAAAAAATGTTTTGTGCCTTTGAAAAAAGCAACTGCATACATATGAACAAGGGCTGTATTTGTGAAGAGTGTGCTAATTATAAAGAGTATAATCTTCAAAATTGCACCTATTGCATTCATACGGGCGGAACAGACGAATGCCTAAAGCGTTAAAATCTTTTCATAAAGAATCTGATTTGCTTAAAAAATATCGTGAAGCATATGAACAGGCAAAATACATGTCTGACATTGATGATAAACTTTTAACCTATAACGAAGTCATTAATTTTTGTGCCGATTCGAAAAAATGTTCTAAAACAGATTCTCTCAAACGCAATCAGGTTTTGTATTGGACATACAATCAAATAGGCGATTTGTTTTTGCAAAAAAATAATAATGATTTGCCACATAATAATGATATTTACGCCATTCAATATTTTCAAAATGCCTTAAATTTTGCACGTTCTGATGAAGAAGAACGTGAAGTTTTAGAAAAAATGCTTATTGCGTATCAAGATTTGGCAGATGAATACAACTACAAAAAGACACTTGAAGCTTTGGCTTTGGTTTCAGATGATGCTTTTCGCCGTCAGGCTTTTTTAAGCCTTGCAAACACGGCAACGGATTTACATCAAGAGGCTTACTATCTTGAACAAGCGCTCAATCATTTAAACACGGAAAATATTTCTTTGCTTGAAAAATGTAAAGATCATTTTGAGATATGCCGCAGGCTTCTTGATATCTACGAGCTTTTAGGAAACCCTCAAGATCAAACGCGCATCAAAGAGCTTCAAAAACAATCTGAAAGCATTTTAAATTAGCTTCTATCATTTATCCTTTGAGTGTCTCAGAAAAGTTTTCAAGAGAAATATTACAAACCAGTCCTGAGCTCTTTGTTGATGCTAACTCGTTGGAAAAATAAATTTTACATATTAATATATTTATAACAAACAAGCTTGTTTGACATTTTAGGCGTTTAATACAATTAACAATGCAACAATCCCCTCAAATTTGAAAAGATTTGAGGGGATTGTTTTAATAAAGGGTTTTCAGTAGGTCAGGATTATTTCAAAATCTTTGAAACAACACCGGCACCAACTGTGTGTCCACCTTCACGAATAGCAAAACGTA
>CADBSM010000029.1 GCA_902797315.1 uncultured Pseudomonadota bacterium
CGAAATAGCCTCAATCAATATTTCAGACTTTGAAGCATCAGCCAGCTCAGCATTTGTTATCTGAGCAATTTTGGCCAAGCTAAAAGGTCCATTATTGCGATAAAAGCGTGTATCAACCATATTTTTATCCTTATATTGACTATAAACTCGTACCAAAGTTCAAACGGAAAACTTCTCGTTTATCATAATCTTCTTTCATAACAGGGAAACCGAAGTCGATATCAATTCGACCCATTGGAGAGAACCATTCAAAGCCGAAACCAACTGATCCCCTAGGTTTAGAAGAATATTCGACAATACGTGTATCAATATCATCAGGTTTGCCTAGAACACCCATATCAAAGAATGTACGACCTCTGATACCAACTTCTTCCAAACCAATTGGGAAAGTCAGCTCAGCACCACCATAAACCATCCAATTACCCCCTAAAGCATCACTCGTATATTTATCACGAGCACCAACACCGCCAAACTCAAAACCGCGTAAATTGTTGCCGCCAAGATAATAACGGTTTGAAAGACGAACATCTTTTCCACCGTAACCTACAATATAACCACCGTTGGCATGGAATTTAAATGTCCAATAATCTGCAATTGTATAGAATTGGTAAGCTTTGACATCAAATTTGAAGAATTTTTCATCACCACCCAAACCTGCAATATCATTGCCAAAGGACAGATAATAGCCTTCTTTTGTCCGAATAGCACTATCGCGTTTGTCGTAATAAAGCGTTTGTCCGATAATTGAACCGACAGTTTTGCCTTTTTCTTTTTTAACATAGTAAGAAGCACTGTCTTTAATATTCTTAATTTCATCTTCTTTTATCGTATAGCGAAGCGTTTGATAGAAATCGTCAGTATAATTCCATCCTAATCTACCTCTTGCTCCAATGCTTGATGTATCATAAGAGCTTTCATCTTGATAATCTTCATCGGTATAGAAGACATCAGCACCAGCACTTAAGCGACGTCCCAAGAAATAAGGTTCCGTAAAGCTTAAAGAATAATCTTTTGTACGTTGCGAAACAGAAGCATCTAAACTAACTTGCTGACCTTTACCTCTAAAGTTATTTTCGGTGATACCTGCCTGAACCAAAGCACCGTTTGTGGTAGAATAGCCTAAGCCAACATTGAAGTAGCCGGTCGATTTTTCTACGACATTAATATCAATATCTGCTTTACTAGCATCAATCGGCACTGACTGAATATCGACCTTGCTGAAATAGTTCAAATTTTCAATATTACGACGAGAATCCTGAATTTTTGAAACATTAAAAGCATCGCCTTCATCTAAACGAAACTCGCGACGAATAACCTCATCTAATGTGCGCGTATTTCCTGTAATATTTATTCTGTTCACAAAGACGCGCTCACCTTCAGCAACATCAAAAGTCACATCAATGGTATTATCAGCATTACGATTAAGCTGTGGAGACACTTCAACAAACACAAAACCTTTTTTACCCAACTCATCTGTCATATTCGAAACAGACTTTTCAATTAATTTACTGTTGTACCAATCTCCTTTTGAAAACTCGACTTCTTTTAATAGTTTTTTCGTATTCACATCTTTTAGTGCTGAATTAATATCAATTTTACCGATTTTATAACGAGGACCTTCATCAACTGTGAAATTTAAGATAAATGATTTATTATTAGGTGCCAATTCAGCAACCGCAGAAACAACTTCAAAATCGGCATAACCACGTTCATTATAAAAACGTCTCAACATTTCTTTGTCATAATTCATTTTTTCAGCATCATAGTTTTCTGCACTTGAAAAGATGCGATACCAACGACTTTCTTTACTCACAATTTCAGATTTTAAATCAGGTCCTGAATAGTGTTTGTTACCGAAAAAGTTGATTTTATCAATTTTAGCTTCACTGCCTTCATCAATTTCAAAGACCAAATCGACTCTGTTTTCATCTCTTTTAATAATTTTTGGATCAACAGAAACACTATATCTACCCGCTTTTTTATACACATCTATAATGCGGAGCACATCTTGCTGGACGGTTGATTTACTATACAAAGAATTAGGTTTGCTTTGAACCTCTGATTCCAAAATCTTATCATCAAGTTTTTTATTGCCATCAAAAGCACGTTTATTAATCAGCGGATTTTCCTGAAGCTCTATTTTTAAGACACCTGCATTTGATGTATCCATTTTAATATCAGAGAACAAACCTGTAGAATACAAATTTTTGAAAGCTTTATCCAATTTTTCCTGCGAAACAGTTTGTCCAGGTTTAAAGCCTAAATAGGCAATAACTGTTTCTTTTTCAACACGAGTTAAACCCTCTGTTTCAATAGAGTTTACTTTAAAATCAGCGGCACGAACCATCGAAGAACTCAACATCAGTGCAGCAATTGTGAAAATATGTGTCTTTTTCATGTATCTTCCTTGTTTTCTATGAGTTAAAAAAGCGGCCTATCAGATGCACAACATCATTCCATGTCGCAAAAACCATCAAAGCAAGCAAAAGCAAAAAGCCCGCCTTGAATAAGTATTCTTTTGCTTTTTCCTTAATTTCACGTCCAGTTACCATTTCTAGCAGACAAATCAAGATATGTCCACCATCTAAAAGGGGTATCGGAAAAAGGTTAATAAGTCCTAAATTTATGGACAGCAACGCCAAAAAAAGCACAAAATCCGTCAAATTATGCGTTTTGGAGATATCTCCGCTCATTTCTGCAATACGCAAAATACCACCAACATCACTACTTGAACGCTTTCCTGCAATCATCTGTCCTACGCCGCGGAGCGTTGTCGCCGTCACATCATAAACTTCTTTTAGTGATTCGACCATAGCATCAACTGGAGAAAGCTTTTCTTTTGATATTTCGACACTACCAAGAGAACGAACGCCCAGCATATACTGTTTTTTAGTTGTTTCATCTTTTAATGGCTTATCAAGTTCCGTTAATACCACGTCGTAGGAAAGAACTTCATCGCCTCTTTGAAGGGTTAAAAAAACTTTATGATCTGTTGCCATCATCACTTCACGAGAGATATCTGAAAATTCTATAATATCATGACCATTAATGCTTAAAATTCTGTCTCCTTTTTGAAGACCGACTGCCTGAGCAGCGCTATCCGGCATCACTTCACCTATCACAGGCGGAATATTAAATTTTCCGAACATCGCAAAAAACGAAAAATAAATAAGAATAGCCAAAAGATAATTAAATCCAGGACCAGCCAAAGCAATAAGAAGCTTTCTAAAAGGACTTTGATAAACGAAAGTATGTTTTTTTTCATCTTCAGACAAAGTTTTCAGGGCTTCTGTCGTTGAAGATGATGCATCTCCATCGCCCAAAAACTGACAATATCCGCCAAGCGGAATCACTGAAATTTTCCAACGTGTACCATGTTTATCTTCCCTACCCCACAACTCTTTACCAAAGCCGATTGAAAAAGCACTGACTTTAACAGAGAGCATTCTGGCAACGATAAAGTGTCCAAACTCATGAACAAACACCAAAATAGCAAGGAGTATAATAAAAGGAATAACGTAATAAATGATGTCTAAAAACCACATATCAAGCACCTGTTTTTAAAAATACCACAAAGCATAAGCAAAAACCCAATACACAAAGGGCGCAGCAAAAATCAAACCATCTATTCTATCAAAAATACCGCCATGACCAGGAATTAAATCTGAAGAATCTTTAATTTTCAGATGACGCTTAATAGCCGATTCGATCAAATCACCAATCTGCGAAACCAGCGCAATCAGCCCTCCCAAAACAGCAAAGAAAAGTTCTGTGCCATGGTCGATACGTATGATGCGGTAGTGTGCAAATATCTTAAAATAAATTTCGCTAACAGCAACAGCCAAAACAATACCACCAATCAAACCAGACCATGTTTTGTTCGGACTAATTTTTGGAGCCAGTTTTGGTCCTTTTAAATTACATCCGACAATGTAGCCTCCAACGTCCATTGCCCACACCATCAACAAAAACCATAAGGTCATATAAAAATTATAGGGAGAATATGTAAAAATATCATGGTACATCCACATCATTGAGCCAATACCGATAGAAATATAAGGCACACCGAGCGTTAGCAAAAATGTTTCATTTTCTTTGCGCGATTTTAAGAACACGAACAACGTTGCCAAAACGATTGTTGCGATAATAGCATTGGTACTATACACAAAAATCGACACAGCAAGAGCCAAAACATAAGCCCCGAAATAGACACTAGGTTTACGTGAACTCACCATATTCGACCACTCCCAAGAAAGAAGCACACCAACCATTAAGGCCAATATATCAATATACGGATAGCCTTGCCATAAAGCGCCAACGACAACAGGCAGCATCACAAGCGCTGCAAGCACTCTTTTGGTTAAATTACTCGTATTTTTGATTTTAGATTTTGCCATATCTTCTCTCCCTCGTTTGATATTGTTTAAGAATGTCAGCAAGTTCTTCTTTCGTAAAATCAGGCCAGAAAGTGTCTGTAAAGAAAAACTCCGTATAAGCTAATTGCCACAAAAGAAAATTGCTCAGCCTTTTTTCTCCGCTTGTTCTGATTAAGATATCTGGATCCGGTATGTTTTTGGTATAAAGCATAGATTCAAAAGTCTTTTCATCAACATTTTCAATAGAAAGCGTTCCCTCTTGAACATTTTTTGCAATTTGTTTTGCTGCACGAATAATTTCAAGCCGAGACCCGTAGCTCAAAGCGATTTGAAGCGTCGCACTGCGATGATTTTCGGTTCGTTTTTCAAGTTCCGCCATTTTATTTTGAATATCATTTGAAAGCATACTTCTTTCACCGATAAACAAAATACGGATATCGTTATCTTCTAACTCTTTTAAATCCCTATCGAGATATTGTCTTAAAAGCGACATTAGAGCATCAACCTCTTCTTGAGGACGCTTCCAATTTTCAGTTGAAAAAGCATAAAGGGTCAAATATTTAACGCCAAGTTCTTTAGCTGCTTTTGCAATCTCGACAACAACCTCAGCACCTTTTTTATGCCCAACATTTCTAGGAAGCCTGTGTTTTAGGGCCCAGCGCCCATTGCCGTCCATGATAATTGCCAGATGTTCTAAAGCATTATTCATCTTTGTGACAACCTTTTTAAACCTGCATAATATCTTTTTCTTTTAAGGCAAGCATCTCATCAATCTTTTTAACAGCATCATCTGTTAATTTTTGAATATCGTTTTCGGCTTTTTTTTCTTCATCTTCTGAAATGACATTGTCTTTTTTTAGCTTTTTAACTTCATCTAAACTGTCTCTTCTAATGTTTCGAACAGCAACTTTATTTTGTTCTGCATATTTTCCAGCAATACGAGATAATTCTTTACGGCGTTCCTCGCTCAATGGCGGTATTGGTATGCGAATAAGTGTTCCATCAACAGCAGGGTTCAAACCAAGATCACTTTCCCTCAAAGCTTTTTCAACATTTTTTGCAAGCGATTTATCCCAAATACTAACCGACAGGGTTCTTGCATCAGGAGCACTAACGGTTCCCACCTGAGCAATAGGGGTTAACGATCCATAAGCTTCAACCATAATGCCATCAAGAAGAGAGACATGTGCACGCCCAGCACGCAAACCACCGAAATCCGTTTTAAGAGCTTCTATAGTTTTTTCCATACGTTCTGAAGCATTTAATTTAATTTGACTAATATCTGACATTAATTTTTCCTTTTTCAATTTTGAATTTTCGTATATACACCCATGCCGCAGACCGCATTAACAAAGGCATTTTCAGCCTTTAAGGCAAAGACCACAACCGGAATATGACTTTCTTTGATTAAAGTGATAGCAGTTAAATCCATAACGCGCAAGTTTTTTTCTAAAACTTCATCATAAGAAATTGCTTCAAAGCGTGTTGCCGAGGAATCTTTTTTAGGATCTGCCGAATAGACACCATCAACTTGTGTTGCCTTCAGCAAAGCATCACACTCGAGTTCAGAAGCCCTCAAAGCAGCTGCCGTATCAGTTGTAAAGTACGGATTTCCCGTTCCGCCGGCAAAAATAACAATTCTTTTTTTTGAAATATGTTTTAATGCTCTACGATACATATAAGGCTCACAAACCTGAGGAACGTTCAAGCCTGACATAACCCTAACCGGCAATCCTATTTTTTCAAGACAATCTTGCAAATACAGCGCATTCATAACTGTACCAAGCATACCAACTTGGTCAGCCACGCTCCGACTAATCCCCTTCGAGGCTTCTTTAGCCCCGCGAAAAATATTTCCACCACCGACAACAATAGAGATTTCTACACCAAGATCATACACTTTTTTAATTTCAGCGGCAATACGGCTTAAAACTTCTGAAGACATACCAAAGGCGTTGTCTCCCATTAAACCCTCTCCAGATAGTTTGATTAGAATTCTTTTATAAAGTGGTTGCATTTTTCATCTACTCTAGATTATCAATAAACTTTATATTAACAAGTTTAATTTGATTGTCATCATTTTTTTCATCCATCTTCACAACTTAGTTAAAGTCAGTTTTAAAAAAACAACTATATCTTCTAGTTTCTTTATTTATCTCAATAAAACCAAAAAAAACGCCCTTGAAAAATCAAAGGCGTTTTTTCTATGAATAAAACTTTGTCTCAAAATTAAAACTTATAATTCAGCGACAAACCAAACAATTGAACAGAATTTGAATAATCAGCTGTAATTCTGTTACCGCCATTACCCGTTAAAGCCGTATCCATATGGGCCTTATGCGCATAAATATAGGTATATGAAAAATCAAAACTCAATTTTTCATTGTATTGATAATTCAAACCTGTTGAATACCAAAGTCTGTCAGAATCTGGAATGCGCGGCGTTCTGTGTTGCAAACGGGCTGCTGCTTGGTCATAAGCCATACCAACACGCCATTTCCATTGATTGTCAATTTGATAGCTTGCACCAACAGCAAAAAAGTTTGTATCGCGCCATTTTTCATAAGTTAAACGATCTTGACCAGAATAATCCATGATATGCAAATCTCTGAAAGAACTCCAGAAAACTCGCTGATATTCGGCCATCACTGCCCACTTTTGATTAAACTCATGATAAATACCCATAGACAGCATAGCCGGCGTTGTCAAATGTGCATAAATGTCTATATCAGGCATAACAGACATATTAGATCCTGCAAAATTAACTTTCTGTTTGCCTTTCAGTTTATGAGCAACCTTGCTGCGATAAGCTAAACCAATACGCGTTTGATCATTAAATTCGTACAAACCACCGATTTGCCAACCCCAGTCGACAGCCTTACCTTCAACAGAGCTATTAATCACACCGGGCATGGGGGCACTTGTTAATCTTGCTTTCAAATATTGTACCTGTATACCAGCACCTAGCGACAACTTATCTGTCAGTTTATAAGCAAAGCTTGGAGTCAAGGTAACAGCTGTTAATTTTGATGTCACACCATGCTGCCCACCGACCCATGCTTCATCATACTTTGTAATCATACCAAATGGCACATTAAGAGCCAAAGCGACAAATGCTTTTTCGTTGATTTGGTGCGAAATAGCCATATTAGGGGCAACTGCCGAATGCACAATATTATCGACGTTCTCGCCTCTTTTGCCAATTGTGTGGTCATAAACCTTTTTAGCTTGAGCACGTGGTGCAATGTATGTTCCGCCAAGATTAATGTTTGTACCCTTTTGGCGTGTCAAACCTGCAGCATTAAAATAGGTATATGACAAATTTTCAGCACCGGCTGTTGCTCCGGCAAAAGCATTACCTTGAGCTGCAGCAGATTGCTCACGAAGGTGGAAACCTGCAGATTGCGCTTGTGTAGCTGCGAAAATTGTTGCCAATGCTGTGAATGTTAAAAGTTTTTTCATTAGTTTTCCTTTCCGTCTCGTTAAACTTTATGCAACATATCAGGGCCATATAGCACTTTAAAAAGCAAAAATGCAAGAACTTTTTAACGAAATTCACAAAAATGTTACATTTTGTAACAAAATGTGATTTTATTTAAGAGAAAGTCAATAAAAAATCTTTTATTCCAACAATTTTAAAATATTTTGAGGCAAGTTGCCACGATAACATTCTTTCAGTTCAAAATCGGCCTTAAGCCTATTTTTAAACCATGTACGCTGTCTTTTAGCATATTGGCGTGTGTGAAGTTTAGCTTGTTGAGCAGCTTCATGGATACTGATTTTGCCATTAACATAAGCCATTAATTCAGGGACACCAAGCGCTTTCATTGCCGGCAAATCAGGGCTTAGTTTTCTCTCGCCCAATATTCGAACCTCTTCAATAGCGCCTTTTTCAATCATTTTATCAAAGCGGTTATAACAGCGCGCGTCAAGCTCTTCAACTGACGGACAAATTTTAACAACAAAAAACTGAGCCTCTTTAAGTTGTCGAACCAATGGTTTCCGATGCCATTCAGAAAGTGGAATTTGAGTATCAAGATAAACTTCTAAAGCGCGTTTCAGGCGCGTTACATCATTCGGCTTGATTCTTGAGGCACTTTGCTGATCAACTTGCCATACTTTTTGCCACAAAGCCTCAAGTCCTTTCTGATTGATAAACTCCTGAACTTCTTGCCTAACGCCAGCAGATGTCTGCGGAATAGGAGTCGTTCCTTTTATTAAATTTTCGATATAAAGCCCCGTACCTCCAACAACAACGGGAATTTTATTTTCCTTCCACACTGATTTGATTTCATGAACAGCTCGTTCACACCAATCAACAACATTGCCATGAAAAGAAGGATCATAAATTTCAAACAACCGATGTTCAACTTTTTGCTTATCTTCTTTTGACGGTGCCGCAGAAATAATCGGCATATCTTTATAAACTTGCATTGAATCAGCATTAATTACAACCCCGTCAAGAGCTAGAGCGATGTCGATAGCAAGGGCGGATTTACCAGATGCAGTGGGTCCAGCAACAATAATCACTTTATTTTGCGACACTTTGCATTCTCCACAAGCCTGACGCACAAATCTTGATATGTTATTCCTCTATATTTTGCCTGTTCTGGCACGAGTGATAAAGAAGTCATACCTGGGTTTGTGTTAATTTCCAAAAAAACTAAGCCATCTGTCTCATTATATCTAAAATCCGAACGAGAAACCGTATTGCATTCCAAAAGGCGATGCACCTTTAAGGCCGTATCCAAAGCCTCTTCATAAACTTTGTCAGGCAAGACAGCCGGCAGAATATGCGATGTCACACCATCGGTATATTTTGCTTGATAATCATAAAAATCATTTGAAGATTTCAATTCCGTTACAGCCAAAGCTTCATCATTCACGACGGAAACTGTCAGTTCTCTCCCTGGAATATATTGTTCAATAATCAATTTTAAATCCGGATTATTATAAAAAACTTTAAGCCGATCTTCTAAACAGTTCACAATAAAAACACCGACACTCGAGCCTTCGGAAGAAGGTTTGACGACATATGGAAAATCAAGCTTTGTTCCATAATTTTGAAAATCTTCAAATGTTTTTGTTTCGCTCATTGCCGTCTTAATGCCATGCTTTGAGACAATTTCTTTACACAAATCTTTATTCATGCCTAAAACAGAACTTTTGAGAGACGAATGTGTATAGTCAATTGAAAGCATATCAAGCAAACCCTGAATTTCACCATCTTCACCAAAATTGCCATGCAAAGCATTAAATACGACATCAGGTTTTTCTTCTTTCAAAACTTTCAAAAAAGCCCATGTATCCACCAAGTCATGAAACAAAACCTCATAGCCTTTATTTTTCAGAACAGCAAAGATGCTTTTTGCTCCATCAAGGCTCACCTCTCTTTCAGAGGAAAAACCTCCGCCTAATACTAAAACTTTTTTCATTTTTCCCTTTATTGTTTTAAAATTTTTGTTAGTATAGAAAAAAATTTTTAAGAAAGACTAAAAAAGACAGCATGAAAAAATTTTTTTATATGTTTTTTTCAATAACCTTGTGTTCATCAATAGCCCATAGTGAAACGGTTGAGCAAACTTTTGCCGTTCGCATTGGCGTTTTTGATGCCGCTGAAGTTGTAGCCTCATACTCTTTTGAAAATGCAGATTATCGTATGCAATCAGACATTAAAACTTCCGGCTTGTTTGATAAGCTTTACACTTTTAAGGCCAAATATTTCACACAAGGACATATAGCACAAAATCATTTTATCACAAACAGATACCACCAAGAAATGCGTTCATCTTCACATTTAAGAACAAAGCATTTGATATTTAACAAAAAAGGTCTTTTAACTTCGCGAATAAGCTCTAAAGATGGCTACATCAAAGAAGTTGACGTGAAAATCCCAAACATTGAAATTGATACGCATGATATGCAGACAGTGCTTATTATGCTGTTAAAAAATTTTCAAAAAACAAATTCTTGTGTTTTAAACAAAACAGTATTCAACGGCAAAAAAGTCTATCACGTCGCTATGGAAGATTTGGGCAAGGTCGAGCTAAACGACAAAGACTTGCCTGCTCACAAACAGGCCTACAAATGTTCTCTTTTCATTCATCAGGACAATGCTACCAAGGGTGATTTATTGTGGCAATCGACGTCTGAAAGGCATGTTTCTTTTTACTTGTCCGAAGACAAAAAAAGCAAGCTTCCGATATTGCTTAAAATCGAAATTGATTCGACGCCCGTTGGTTCTTTGAAAGCTTATACAACAGATATCAACATAAAGGAATAAAAATGTCAAAATCAGAACTTTTGCTACCCGCAGGATCTCTCATCAAACTTAAAACAGCGATTATGTATGGTGCTGATGCTGTTTATGCCGGCACACCAGACATGAGCCTTCGGACACAATCTCAATTTTCGCTTGAAGACATCAGAGAAGGTATTGAGTTTGTTCACCAGAAGGGCAAGAAAATTTATCTGACACTGAATTTATTTATTCATAACAAAGAAGCCGAAAAATTACCCCAGTTTGTTGCAACCCTTCGTGATTTAAGACCGGATGGTGTTTTAGTTGCTGATCCCGGCGTTTTTGATTATTTAAGAGAGCATGCTCCCGAGCTTAATCGTTTTGTTTCGACACAAGCCAATGTCTGTTCAACAGCTGCCGTTCAGTTTTGGCAAAAGATGGGAGCAAAGCTTTGTGTTTTAGGCAGAGAAGTCAGTTTTGAAGAAACAAAGCAAATCAGAAAAGATTGTCCCAACATTTTGCTTGAAACATTTATTCACGGTGCAATGTGTATGTCTTATTCAGGCAGATGCTTGATATCAAACTTTTTAGCAGACAGAAGCGCAAACAAAGGAAAATGTGCGCATTGTTGTCGTTGGCATTACACTTTAAACCTCAAACTTAAAGATGGCACATTAAAACAAATTGAAATCAATGAACACAACAAAGATTTATTTGAATTTTTCTTAAAGGAAGACTTTAGACCCGAAGAATACTACGAGATTCAAGAAGATGAGCACGGCGGTTATTTGCTCAATTCAAAAGATATGTGCATGATGCCGCGTTTAGATCAAATTTTAGATTTAAATCTTGACAGCCTAAAAGTTGAAGGACGCAACAAGACCGAATACTATGCCGGAACCGTTGCCAGAGCCTATCGCCAAGCCATTGATGATTATTTTAACAGCCCTCAAAATTGGTCACCTGATAAGTACATGAAAGAATTGTACACTCTTCAAAACAGGGGCTATTGCTTGGGCTTTTTTGATGGTCATTTAACCAATTTGAGCCAAAATTATGCATATACACGAACTCTTGGAGAATATTTATTTTCAGGATCTATTGTTCGATGGGATGGGGACGACGCTATTTTTGAAGTGCGCAATTTCATTCAAAGTGGTGAGACAATAGAATTTTTAATTCCCGGCAGTTTAGATGTATATCCTTTAAGGTTAACAGAATTTGAAGATGCAACAAGCGGCGAAATCACAGCAAAAGTTTCCGCCGGTCAGAACAAACAAATTCGAATTAGAAGCACATCATGGAACAAGCCTATTTCTGAAATTAAAAACCTTTTACCCCAATTTGTTATTGCCCGCAAATTTTCACCTTTAGAAGGAACGAGCAAAGAGCTGTATAGCCAAAAGATTGAAGAATTTAAGAAACTTTGCGAATCATAAAATTTTAAAATGAACCTTTTGTTTTTTTTCTTCGTTATATATCATTGTTAGGAGAAATTGACATGACAGACATTGACAAGTTGTTACAAGAGGCAAAGCCTTTATATTTCAAACGCAAGAGAAGCCGCAGAATTGGTGCTGCCTTTTCTGCATTATTTGCGTGTTGTTTTGCTTGGTCCATAACATTTTATAGCTCCAACAAAACACTAAGCCCAATATACGACATCTATAATGATGAAATTTATCAAGCAGAATTAGGCTCAATCATTGAAGATTTAGGGCTTCCTGTCGATGAATTTGGATTACTTTTGGTTTAAGAAATGAAACAACTTATCATAGAAAACAAAAAATACGTCAAGGCCGTTATCCGAAAATTTTTCGGATGTGACAACGAGGATTTAGAGCAAGAGGTTTATATCAAGACGTGGCAAAACATGGAAAAATACCAAGACGAAGGCAAATTTAAGCAATGGATTTGTACCATAGCCGCCAATATTTGCCGCGATTATTTCAGATCAAAAGCTTATAATACTCAAAAAAAAGAGGTATGCAGCGAAGAAATTCTTCAAAATGCCTCTGTCAAATCAAGTGTCGAAGAGAGGATAGACCGCAAAAAACGCCAAAAAATTGTTTTAAAAGCTGTCGACCAATTACCCAAAATATATCGTGATGTTGTTGTGCTTTCAGAATTTGAAGAATTTTCAATTCAGCAAATTGCAAACAAGTTGAAAATTCCTGAGGGAACTGTTAAATCAAGACTGCATCACGCACGTGAAACATTAAAAACCAACTTAACTTTTTTACTTGGAGAAAACTCATGAAATACAAATATTTATCTTTAATGCTAGCAGGAACAATCATCAGTGCTGGTTTTTTACAACCAGAAATTGTTTATGCTCAAAGTGCGAATGGAGAGCCTCAAAAAATAGAACACCGATTTAACCGCGAGCAGATGCGTCAAAAAATGGCAGAAACAATTGCCAAGAAACTTGATTTAACTGCCGAACAACAAGAACAGGCTAAAAAAATTCGCGAACAAGGCAAGAAAGAAATTGAACCTTTAATGAATGAGATGAAAGACCTTCGCCAAAAGATGGATGCTAAACGCCGTGCCAACATGGAAGAATTTGAAAAAATCTTAACACCTGAACAAAAAGCAAAATTTGAAGAGATTAAAAAGAATGCACCAAAGCACCCTAAACATCACTTCAAAAGGGGCGATCATCATCACGGTCCTCATAAGGCTCCACACGATATAAATTTTGACAAAGAGTTGCCTGAAAACGCAAAAGTGATGGAAGTTAAAGAAATCATTATTGAAGAATAATATCTATTCATTAGCTTTTCCAGTTGCAAAAAGAAAACCTCGTATTCATCACGAGGTTTTTTATAAAAAAGAAGCGCCGAAATAATTTTCTCAGCGCTTTTTTTAACTTTAAGTTATATGTTAAAACATTATTTAACAGCGTCTCTTAAAGCTTTACCTGCTCTAAATTTAGGTGCTTTAGAAGCTGGGATTTTGATTTCTTTACCTGTAGCAGGGTTGCGGCCTTTACGAGCAGCACGTTTAACAACAGAGTAAGAACCAAAACCGATAAGTTGAACTGTTTCACCTTTTTTCAAAGCTTTTGTAATGACAGCGATACCAGCAGCCAAAACTTTAGAAACTTCAGCTTTTGTAACACCAGCTGTTTTTGCAACACTTGCAACGAATTCTGTTTTATTCATATTTTTTTCCTTTCTATAAGTTAAATAAGGATTTTACACCTCACAAGAAAATGTTAGCCTTTTTACATGAAATGTCAAATAAATATTCAAAATTTATGCAACATTTTTTTTAATTTTGCCTTCATTTTAGGTCTTTGTTAACATTTAAGCTCATTTTTAGCCCTAAAATCAGCAAAATTCTGATTTTTAAAAAAACGAATCGATAAAAATAAAGCTTTAGAAGCGGTGATTCGAAAAAAAAGTTGAGCTATTTTTGTTTGCTTTTAAAAGAAAAGCGGATAACGTGCAAAGACGAAGTAAGGGCTCTTGCGCCGTGTACACCAAAGGTACATAAAAGAGTATTGTTGATGTTTGCTTTTAAAATAAAAGCGGATAACGCGCAAAGACGAAGTAAGGGCTCTTGCGCCCTGTATGCCAAAGGTACATAAGCAAGAGTATTGTTGATGTTTGCTTCTAAAATAAAAGCGGATAACGTGCAAAGACGAAGTAAGGGCTCTTGCGCCCTGTACACCAAAGGTACATAGGCAAGAGTATTGTTGATGTTTGCTTTTAAAAGAAAAGCGGATAACGTGCAAAGACGAAGTAAGGGCTCTTGCGCCGTGTACGCCAAAGGTACATAAAAGAGTATTGTTGATGTTTGCTTTTTAAATAAAAGCGGATAACGTGCAAAGACGAAGTAAGGGCTCTTGCGCCCTGTACGCCAAAGGTACATAAAAGAGTATTGTTGATGTTTGCTTTTAAAATAAAAGCGGATAACGTGCAAAGACGAAGTAAGGGCTCTTGCGC
>CADBSM010000030.1 GCA_902797315.1 uncultured Pseudomonadota bacterium
AAGGAGAATTAATCGCGTTTATAAGCGGAAAATGATACGAAAACTCCTAATAGAAAGTGCATCCAGATGAAAGAATTGCTCGAAATATTGAAACAAAATAATTATCTTGAAAAAGAGATTCCTTTGGAAGTTCTTGATGTTATTTCAGCACAAAAGGAATTATCAAAGCATGGATATCCATTGCTTCCTTCTGAATTTTTAGATTTTTTAAGAGTTTATAATGGCATAAGAGGTGATGGCTTTGCTGTTCTTGGCATAGAGCCTAAAGATGAAGAAATTGATGTCGTTCGTTTTAACAGGGCTCACAATACTTCAAAAACAAAGGCTATTATCGGTTATGATGAGTTTTGCTTTTTGGCATATGATACACAAAAGTCAGCATATTTATTGCTTGACAGAAATGATGGTGAAGAGCTTGATGATTTTGTAACGCTTTCATATGCTCTAGGTTCAATTTTACACATTTAGCGACAAAAGATGAGTGGTGTTTTTATAGCAAATAACGAATCAATCAATCTGGCTTCTAAGATTATTCAAAACGGTGGGCTTGTTGCTTTTCCAACAGAGACCGTCTATGGTTTGGGGGCAAATGTCTATAATTCTAAGGCTGTGGCTTCTATTTTTGAAGCTAAAGGGAGACCAAGATTTAACCCCTTGATTTCACATATTGCAGAGATTGATTTTTTAAAAGAATATGCATTAACAGATCAAAGAGTGTTTGCCTTAGGGAGGCGTTTTTGGCCTGGTCCTTTAACTTTTGTTCTAAAACGCATAGATAACAATCCAGCACTGGATTTGGCTTGTGCCGGCCTAAAAACTGTAACGGTTCGAATGCCAAACCATCAAGTAGCGCTTGATTTAATTAAAAAAAGCGGTGTGCCTATAGTGGCGCCTTCTGCTAACAAATCTCAGACAATATCGCCAACAACAGCAGAACATGTTTTTGAAAGTTTAGGATCAAATGTTGATATGATTTTAGATGGCGGTGCATGTAGCGTTGGTGTCGAATCGACGATTATTGATTTGACAGAAAAAAATGTCGTTATGCTAAGAGCAGGAGGTGTAAGTAAGGAAGAACTTGAAGATTTTTTAAATGAAAAGGTTCTTATTTCGCATGGCAACCCGGATATGCCTTCATCGCCTGGTCAGCTTTTAAGACACTATGCTCCTAGCCACCCATTGCGAATTAATGCCACTCAAAAACAAGACGATGAATTTTTTATTGGCTTTGGATGTGTGAATGAGTGTGATCTCAATTTGAGCCCTTCAGGAGATTTAAAAGAAGCTGCAGCTCATTTGTTCTCTTTTATGAGGCTGGCAGATTCTCAAACAAAATATAATAAAATTGCGATTGCTCCGATTCCTCAAATAGGTCTCGGGCGTGCGATTAATGATCGAATTTTGAGAGCTTCTTATCAAAAATAGCTTATTTATCCCCTTTAAAAAAAAACACGCTTTACTTCATTGAATAATGTGCGTATTGTTAAAATACTTGGTATAGTAAAAAAAGGAATTATTAAATGCTCCAAAGTGCTGAAACAGATTTTTTAAATGATATTAAAGACAATAAAATAGCTGTAACTGTTTTTTTGATTAATGGCGTTAAACTGCAAGGTGTTATTACCTTTTTTGATGATAACTCTTTGTTGTTACGTCGGGACGGTCATACACAGCTGATTTTCAAACATGCGGTATCGACAATTATGCCGAGCCAAGCCATAGATATGGCAGAAATTTAGCCTTGCTTGAAATTAAAGAAATAATTACCAATACGATTGTTGTATGCCCTGATGTTGTGGGCTTAAAAAAAACTTTACCTGCTGAAAATCGTTTGGAAGAAGCTATTGGTCTCGCTTTAGCTATAAAACTTAATGTTGTGCATTCAGAAATTATACGTTTGAAAGATATAAAAGCGAGCAGTTATTTTTCGCAATTTCATATTGATAAACTTTTTCAGATAGCTCAGAAGCAAGAAGCTTCATTGCTGATTGTTGACTCTCCACTTTCGCCGATTCAACAAAGAACTTTAGAAAAAGCATTAAAAATTAAAACAATAGATCGAACAGCACTTATCTTAGAAATTTTTGGAGAACGTGCTCAGACAAATGAGGGAAAATTGCAAGTTGAGCTTGCTCATTTGACATACCAACGTTCGAGGCTTGTACGTAGTTGGACGCACCTAGAACGTCAACGTGGCGGTGCCGGATTTTTAGGTGGACCGGGTGAAAAACAGATTGAATTGGATCGTCGTTTGATAGATGATAAAATTATTAAAATCAAAAAAGATTTAGAAAAAGTCAAAACAACAAGAAATTTACAGCGTGCAAATAGACGCAAGGTTCCATATCCTTTAATTGCACTTGTCGGCTATACAAATGCAGGAAAGTCGTCTTTATTCAGGCAACTGACAAAAGAAAATGTGATGGTGGCTGATATGCTTTTTGCAACGCTTGATCCTGTTTTAAGAAAAATCAAACTTCCCTCAGGAA
>CADBSM010000031.1 GCA_902797315.1 uncultured Pseudomonadota bacterium
ATCGTGTAGCCTTCGTTTTCATCACAACGGAAACCTTTAATATAGGACTTGTTCTGTCCGGAGGCATTGCAGGACTCTAAAACAGGGGATGCATAGGGCGGCAAAGGTCTGTCAGCAGGACAAGCATCAATGCATTTTTTATAAGAAACACCGTCACAGCAAACATCACTTAAAACACCGGAGCCCTTGTTTTCTTCAGTGTAAATACAATATGTTGGGCGGATACATGTGCAAGCGTAACATTGCTTGTTTCCGATTTTGTTTGTTGCAACTTTTGCCCAGCCGTCTCCATTGTTTTCTGAATAACAGTCCACAATATTGTCGTTGTCAAACTCTTGAGAAGGGCATTCTAAAGCGAGGCAGTTAGAGCCTTCTTTAAAAAAGCCTTCCTTACAATTCCATGATGATATAACAGGTTTTGACCCACCACAAGAGCAGTGCTTAAGAGTGTACACTGGATCAGCATTGAGAGGCACTTCAAGTTGTTGTAAGCAGCTACGCTCTTGGCATGTAAACGAATCAATGCAACGCACTTTATTAGGGTTAGATGGGCAAGGCAGGTATTGGTTACAATCTGTGACAGAATGAATATAGCCGAGTTCTGCACATTGTTCTTGATTGTTCATCAACTTGTCAATTTTGCCTTCACATGCATTCATGTTGATGGAATTTTCATCGCACAAACATCTATAGCAATTAATGCCTTTAATTGTGACAAGAGAGCAGGAGGTTCTTTCAGGAGGGGTCTCATAAAAATTAAAATCAGAACACTGCCAATCAATACATTTCCATTTCGAGCTATCAAAAGGACAAGCAGATCCGCCATGCGGACAACTTGTTTCCGTGTATCCTAACTCTTCGCACTCATCGATATTGTCTTGAAAACAATATGGGCTAAACTCTTCTTGCGCTTGGGCAGAAAATGTCAACATAACCAAAAATAGCAACAATTTCATAGATCGTGTTCCTTCCAGCAGCTCTAACAGTACATGAACATAGTCTAACACATATTATCTGTTTTTTCAACCCTAAAGGTGTGTTTTTACGCAAACGTCATAAAAAATTAATAAAAACTCGGTTTGACCTGAGGTTTTTTGTCTTCAGAAATACGGCGCACAGCAACTATTTTTTGAAACATTTTTGCCCCATAGTTTTTTTTGTACCACAAAAAATGAGTGCTTTTTTGTGCATAAGCCTGAATTCCAGTTAGCTGCAAGCTTTCTGTTAGTGGAAAAAACAATCTGTTAAATGGTTTTAAGATGATACGCAACAAATTAAATTTTGAAGGATTATCGTAATCTATAAAAATAACCTTTCCATCTTTTTTAACTGCTTCAAGAGCATTGTTGATGACTTTATAACGTGAAATAGGAGGTAATTCATGCAAAAGCATAAGGCAAATTACGGTGTCGAATTTTTCATTAAAAGCTTTCCGAGCATCATGAAGCAGATAATTAATTTTTTGATTTTTATTTTGTTCATGACAGAAATTAAGTTGCTCTGCTGAAATGTCTGAGATGGTATAAGAGCCGTATTTACCTATTTTTTCAGCAGTTTTAGAAATTTGATTGCCAAAAGTACACCCGATTTGTAAAACATTGCTGTTTGTAGCTACGTCTTCAAGTACATCTTCAATCATTTTATTTCGATAACCTAAACTCAAAAAATTCTGTACTCTTTGGTCGTTCAAAATAGATCGAACTTTCTTTCTTTTGTACAAAAAGCCGTATAAAGTATTCAGATAATTCGGCTCTTTAACAACCTTTGAATTTTTGATCAGATTTCCTTTGTTCTCAGCCATTTTAATCTCCTAATGGGTCACTTCTTGTTTAGAAATGTATCCTCGCTGAACAGCTTCAATCACTGCACTGGTTCGGTTGGAAACACCTAATGATTTTAAAATTGTTGTGATATGAATTTTAACTGTCCCCTCTGTTAAACCAAGCTCATATGCAATTTGTTTGTTTGACAGGCCTTTGATGACGAGTTTTAATACTTCAATCTGTCGCTCAGTTAGCTTTTTTGTTCTGTCTGTAGTTGCAGTCTCAACAGAAAGGGAGTCTGAAATTTCATTATGTTGAAAGCGAGGTGCTGCTTGTTCTATTAACTCGCGAGGAATATAAATTCCACCTGCCAGAACCAAATTAATGGCACTGACAATCAATTGGTTTGAAGTTGATTTTGGAATATACCCTGCCACGCCAATGTCTAAAGTCTTTTGGATAATCTCAGGGTCGAAAACAGCAGATATAACAATTAATGGTGTATCTTGGAGCAGTGTATGAATTTTACTTAAGGCCTCCATCGGATTAGCTCCGGGCATAGCTAAATCGGTTATAACAAGGCAGAAAGTCTGCTTTTTTAATATTTCAAACAATTCGTTATAATCATGTGCACAAAAAATGTTAGCATCTGGATAATGCATGCCTAAAACGAGCTCTAATCCTTTTAAAAACAACTCATGATCATCAGCAATCAAGACATTCATGCTTTCCTCTTTTTATTCCAATCACCTTGAAAAGCTTGCCAACAAGACAAAGCAGCAATGGCCGCTGTTTCAGAACGCAAAATACGTTTTCCTAGCGACACGCCCATAGTATAAGGCATTTTTTTTAAAATTTCCAATTCTTTTTTTGAAAAGCCGCCTTCAGGTCCAACCAAAAAAGCAATCGGTTCTTCCATATGATAAATAGCTTCATTCAAACAAGAGCCTTCTCCTGTTTCATCTAAAAAAATTAATTTTCTGCTGTGATCCCAAGATGAAAGAGTCTCCTCTAAAGTTTTTAAATTTTCAAGCAAAGGGATATCTTGACGCCTAGATTGCTCTGCAGCTTCTATAATTTGGCTCAGTGTTCTTTCCTTCTTGATTTGAGAAATAATAGTATATTCTGTTTTGATAGGTAATAATTTCGAAACACCCAGCTCAACAGCTTTTTGGACAATGATGTCGGTATTTTCTTTTTTGACAGGGGCAAAAAGCAACCATATATCTGGAACTTTTTCAAAATTGAAGACTTTTTCGGATACTTGCAACAAAATTTCTTTTTTCGAAATTTTTGAAATATGGGCCCTAAATTCTCCATTTTGCCCGTCAAATAAAAATATTTCATCACCAACATTCTGACGCATGACATTGCTTAAATAGTGTGATTGATCGGAAGAGCAAGTATAAATGCAGCCATCTTCTAACGGCTCGTAAGCAAAAAGACGAATTCGATTTTTTTTACTCATTTTTTTTATGCATAAATGAAAAATACTGACTGAATTATATCAAGATATGTGTTAATGAAAGAATAATATGTGACAACTTTATGAGAAAAAAAATGATTATAACAATTGATGGCCCAGCCGCCGCAGGTAAAGGAACACTTGCTTTAGCTTTATCAAAACACTACCATCTTGCCTACTTTGATACGGGAATGATTTATCGTGCTGTTGGTTTGGAAATGGTTTTAAAAGGTTATATTCCAGAAGACGAGGAGCAAGCACTGAAAATTGCACAAAATATGACTTTTGAAAGAATGATGTCTCTTTCAACACACCCCGATTTTCGATCGGATATTGGAGGCCAAGCTGCTTCTAAAGTGTCTGCAATCTCTTCTGTTAGACAAGCATTGCTCAAAATGCAACAGGATTTTTCTTTAAATCCTGTCTTTGCAGACGGCACAAAAGCAAATGGTGCTATTTATGATGGGCGTGATACTGGAACAGTTGTTTGTCCGAATGCTGATCTCAAATTTTTTGTAACGGCGTCTCTTGAGGTACGAGCACAAAGGCGTTTTAGAGAATTTCAGGCAAAATCAATTAAGACAAGTTATCAAAAAGTTTTGGAAGACATGATGACACGCGATAAACGCGATTCTGAACGTGCCGCTGCTCCTTTGAAGCCAGCCCCAGATGCAATCGTTGTCGATACGTCGGATATGGATGAACAAACAGAAATTCAAACGGTGATTAATTTGATAGAAGAGCGTTTGAAAAAAAATCATACCAAAAATCATTAAGCTTAAAAGAAAAAACTCCGCATACAGGATGCGGAGTTTTTTTGTTGTTAAAGTTAAATTACTTCAATTCAACCTTAGCGCCTGCAGCTTCAAGCTTAGCTTTGATTTCTTCAGCTTCAGCTTTAGGAGCAGCTTCTTTAATTGTTTTAGGAGCACCATCAACCAAATCTTTAGCTTCTTTCAAGCCAAGTTGTGTGATTGCACGGATTTCCTTAATGACGTTAATCTTGTTAGCGCCGGCATCGGCCAAGACGACATCGAACTCTGTTTTTTCTTCAGCGGCGGCTGCGCCAGCAGCGCCAGGAGCAGCAACAGCAACTGCAGCAGCAGCTGAAACGCCCCATTTTTCTTCTAACATTTTTGATAAATCTGCAGCTTCCATAACTGTTAAAGCTGATAATTCATCGACCAATTTGGCTAAATCTGCCATATTCTTTCTCCAAATAAAATTAAATTAAACTTTTTAAAATTACAAAAAACGTTAAGCTGCCTCTTTTTCGCTGTAGGCCTTTGTAACTCTGGCGAGTTGAGCACCAGGTGCTTGTAGCAGACCAATGAGTTTAGCTCTGAGTTCATCCATTGACGGAATGGTGGCTAAACGCTTAATCTCGTCAACAGATAAAACGCCTGTTCCCATTGCTCCGCCAACAACGACGAGCTTCTCATTTTCTTTAGCAAAATTAACACAAGCTTTGCAAGCAGCTACAGGATCTGAAGCATAAGTAATTGCTGTTGGACCTGTAAATAAATCAGCTAAGCCTTCAAATTTTGTGTCTTTAAGAGCCAGTTTAGTAATCCGGTTTTTTGTAACTCTGAACCCGGCGCCTGCTTTGCGGATCGCATTTCTGAGCTCAGAAACCTCTGCAACTGTTAATCCCTTATAATGAGAGATAACAACAATTTCAGAACCTTCTAAAAGCTCATGAAGCTCGTCGAGTAATTGTTTCTTTTCATCGCGGTTCACTTTGGTGTCTCCACTAAAAATTTTTACCATACCAAATCTAAAAGCAATCTCTTGCCGTTAAATAAGGCAACCAAATCTGTCCTAATGAAGGGGAGAAAAAAGGGTTATAAAATAAACCAGTTTAAAACTCCGTCTATGTAGGAAATTAAGGATAAAAAGCAAATCCGCCTACAGTCTTGGACAGAGTGAGCACATCTCTGTTCTCACTTGCTGCCTTTAATAATTGAAAATCAAGTTCTTGTCAAGTACTTTTTTAAAAGTTTTTTGCTATTTATAAAAATCAGCTTATAAGCTTGTTTTGAAGCGTTTTATCGCAAGCAAAGCCATTGCTGCACCGCTTATAATCATCACTATTGCATGCTTGGCAAAATATGGCCAACCTGCACCTTTTAATATAATGTTGCGAATGAGATAGGTGTAGTGCGTTAAGGGGTTTATGTAGGTGACCCACTGTAATACATCAGGCATGTTCTCACTTGGAAAAATGGTGCCTGAAAGCATCATGGCTAAAAAAGCGACAATGATCATTCCAAGCATGGCTTGTTGTTGCGTCGATGTGTATGTCGAAAGCCAAACGCCAATAGCACAACCTGGTATGCAAAATATTAAAAAAGCGGAGATGAACATGAAAACAGATCCGACAAAGGGTAGTTTAAATAAAATCATACCAGAAATTAAAACTAAAACCATATTAAAAAAAGCCATGATAATAGCGGGAATCGTTTTGCCTAAAATAATGTCATATTTAGAAATGGGTGCAGATATTAACGTTTCAATTGTTCCGTTTTCTTTTTCTCGAGTAATGGAAACAGTGGTGAGCAAAAGCATCGTCATAAATACCTGAACAACAATCATGGCAGGTACAAAAAACCATTGGGTACTGAGCTCTGGATTAAACATTAAACGTACATTAAAATTAAGAGGATTGTTTGATGAAACTGCAAATTTTTCGTCTGATAAAACAGAAGCTATAATCCCCCTTAAATAGCCATCAACACTTTGCGCTTGTATGACGTTTGTAGCATCAATTAAAATTTGAAGTTCTCCTTCATTGCGCAGCATACTCTTAAATAAACCATCTTTATGTGCAATAAGAGCAACATCTGCCGCCCCTTGCTGTACACTTTCTATGGCGCTTGATTGAAGGGCTTCAATCTGATTGAACCATTGTGAGGCGATAGCGTGATCTTGAATTCGCGTCATGATAAAATCGTTCGGTTCGCTATCAATGGCCAATTTGACGTTTTTTGCTTCTAAAGTAACAGCTTGACCAATAATTAAAATTTGGATTATTGGTAAAACTAGAATAGCAATTAAAAGCGTC
>CADBSM010000032.1 GCA_902797315.1 uncultured Pseudomonadota bacterium
ACTTCCCATACGATTATCAAGCAAAACCCATAAACTTTTTTTCATTTCAATCCCCGCAATTCAAAATTTATTACACTTTATGACAATCTTTTGATTATTGCAAGAACTTTCTTCGAAACCAGCAAAAAAAAATAACAACAGGCTAATTAATAATTTATTTAACTATCCTGTATTAAGCTGGGCTAAGGAGAAAATATCAGAAGGTTTATCACCATGAATAAAAATACAATTTTATTGCTTGTTTTAAGTTTGATTGCTGCTTGCGGTTTGTCATATCAATCTGGTCCGCTAATTGCCGATCAACCGCCACAAACTAACCCGTCCAACACAATACCACAGAATGTTGTTGAAGCGCCCGTTTATCTTCCGAGCGATCAACCTGTGCAGATACAAACAAACGATATTGTTCAAGAAGTTCCTGCTTCCTATGATGCTGATTTTGTGCGTTACAAACAAAATATTATCTTAAAACAACATGATCAAAACTTTGTTTCATATGAATATAAAAATGTACGTGTTGATGAAGTCGCTTCTGCAGCCATTAAATATTGTCAAGATTTAAAAGGACAAAACGCAAAGCTTCTTGAAGTTGTCATGCGTCCAAATCATTCAAGACTCGCAACCTTTGAATGCATTGACTTGTAATGGTAAAATAAATTTCCTATATAAGAATTTGGGGAAATTTGTTTTTAGGCTGAAAAGATGAAAAATTTATATGATGTTTTGGGGGTTTCGAAGACAGCAAGCGAGGCAGAGGTTAAGTCTGCTTATCGGAAACTTGCCCGCAAATATCATCCGGACTTGAATAAAGATGACAAAAATGCGGCTGAAAAATTCAAAGAAATTTCGTGTGCATATGACATTTTAGGCGATAAAGATAAGCGTCAAAAATATGACAACAACGAGATAGACTCTGATGGCAAACCAACGGGTTTTTCTTCATCCGGTTTTGGTTCGTCTGGCTTTAACGGAACAGAGAATCCATTTGGCGGCGGGTTTAGATCTTATTCTTCGAGCAGCACCGAAAATCCATTTTCCGGTGGTGGATTCGATTTTTCTTCTATTTTTGGAGACGATATTTTAGGCGCATTCAAAACCAGCGCTCAAGGAAGCGGTAGGAGACGTTCAAGCCCTTTTGGCACTGCAACCAAAGGCCTTGACACAACGATGACTCTTGACATCGACTTTTTAGATGCAGCCAAAGGAGCAACAAAAGTTATTTCTTCTGAAGGTAAACGTTTTAACCTTAAAATTCCAGCCGGAACTCAAGAAGGACAAAGTTTCAGACTGAAAGGCATGGGTAATTCAAGCTTAAACGGCGGCGAGAACGGTGATTTGTTTATTACCGTTCACATTCGTGCCCACCGCTATTTTAAGTTGGATGGGCTCAATGTTGTTTTAGAACTCCCCATTAGCATGAAAGAGGCTGTTTTAGGCACAAAAATTATGGTGCCGACTTTAACAGGGTTTGTTAAACTCACCATCCCGCCCTATTCATCTTCTGGCGAGAAATTACGCCTTAAAGGCAAAGGCGTTAACACAACAAAGGGTTGCGGCGATGAAATTGTGCTTCTCAAAATTATGGCTCCTAAAACAAAAAATTCTGTATTAGAGCAAGTTTTAAGCGAAATGGGGGATATCCCTGACAGGAAGTTTAATGAAACTTGAAAACTTAATTGATTTTGAATGGTATAATGAGCCTGAAAATGTCATTTTCTTAGATCAGGAAATGAAAATTTTAGCATACCCCAAAACCGATTTTTGGCAGAGCCAACAGCATAAAATTAAAAAAGATAATGGGCATTTGTTTTTCAAAAGAGTTGATGGCAATTTTGTTTTGCGGGTTAAGTGGCGTTTTGATAGAACGGATTTGTTTAAGCAATGTGGTTTAATGGTTCGCTTAGATGAGCGCAATTGGTTTAAAGCTTCATTACTGTGTCAAACAAATGACAATCCCGAAATCGGAACATGTTTAACAGTTTCTGGACATTCTGATTGGGCTGGTTGCGTTTTACAAAAAAAACCAACATCTATAAGTTATAAAATTGAACGAAGGGATAATGATTTTGTTTGTTTTTATTCAACAGACGAGCAAAAATACATCAGATTACGACAATTTTATCTGCCTTGCGTTGATCAAATAAAAGTTGGAGCTTATATTGCATCCCCGCAAAATGAAAACTTTGAAGCTGTTCTTGATGAAGTAGAACTACAAATCTTTTAAAGCCCTAACCTTCGGTTGAGTTTTAAAATATCAATAATTGAAAAAATGGTAATAAATTGATCAACAACCACATCAAACTTCTTTTTATTGATATTTGATTTGAAGAAAGAATACGGCTCAAACATATCCTGTTTTGTTTCAATAGCAATCAAAACTTTATTATCCAAAAAAGAAAGTTGAACTGACTTGCCTTCATATATTTCTTTTAAATCAAGTATATTTTCCATAAATGACGGTGTCAAAATATAACGCGCCTCAGTTTGATTGGAAGCATAAACTTCGAAAACCTTCTCAAAAGCCGGATCTTCAAGTTTCACACGTTCCAAATCATCAAAGCCTTTAAAGCGATTAAAAAAACCGCTATCTTTTAAAACAACAGTCTGCCCAACAAAGTTTTTGTTCATATCAAGTTCTATAGCTATTCCTTGAAAAACCGTCACTTCTTCTTGTCCTCTTTTGGTCCGGCGTATGTTTTTAAGAACTTCTTCCATCACACGCACTTTCACACCCAGATGTTCACCTTCGAAGCAATCATCGGCATAGGCCATTTTATATGGCGGGAAAATGCGGCTGTTCGTAATTTCTTCATCATTTAAACCCTTTGAATGCTGATATTTAAAGCCTTCAAAAAAACGAACAAAGGGTTCCATCGCCTCATTTTTGATCTGTTTTTTATATGTTGCATATGGCCCTCTGATAAAATATGCAAATACGGCCATCAACATAAAAATCAAACCCTCATTGATATTCGTGTCAAAAAAACGATTTAGAACATAAATACCAATAATCGAAAGCGGAACAAAAAAGCAGGCAAGCAAGAGCAGCAACCAAAAACGAGACAAATATTTTTTACGTAGATTTTCTTTACTTTTCAAAAAAGGTAAAAGCGTCTGTTGATAGTATTTTTCAAAGTCTTGTTTTAATAAATCATATGTATCTTTTTCTTCTATCATTTCCTAAAATAATCCTTTACATCTATACGCGTTTTTTCAAATTCTTGTGCCTTAAAAAAAGGCATATCGAGTTTAATACCCAACCAAGAAGCCACAAGAGATGAAGGGAAGATTTCAACTGCATTCTTCAAATCAGCAACAGCAGAATTATAAAAACGCCGTGAAGCAGCGATATGTTCTTCCACTTCACTAAATGTCTGCATTGCCTGAACCATTGTTTGATTTGATTTTAAATCAGGATAATTTTCAACACTAATCCAAAAATTTTTAAGATTACTTTCCAATTCATTTTCAATCATCAATCGCTCTTGTGGGTGTTGACTGAAGTTTTGTGAAACAGCTTTTGTTCGAAGCTCCACTATTTTTTCGAGCAAATCTTTTTCATGATCCATAAATTTGGCTGCAATATTTAAGATATTAGGCAATAAATCGTAGCGTTTTTTAAGTTGAACATCGATATCTGCCGAAGCCTCTGAAAGCTTGTTGCGTTTTTTCATAAGAGACACATAGAGCGCATAAAATCCGAACAAAACAGAAATCAGAAGAACAAAAACAAGTATCGACATTTGGAATCCTTTATTAAAAGATATTTTATACAGAATAAAAGGAATTTTATAATAAATGATTAAGCTTTTCAAGCTATTTTACAATACAAATAAGTTTTACAGTCATACAAATAAGGGACCAAAATGTTAAATTTAATTTTTTGTACATTTTTTTTAATTGCGTTTGCAAGTGCTCTGTTTTTTGCCTTTATTAAAGGTGACACCCAAATTTTTGATGCAGTCATCAAAGCGCTTTTTGAAGCGGCTAATAATGGTTTTCAAATTTCAATTGGTTTAACTGGAATGTTGTGTTTTTGGCTCGGACTGCTTAATGTTGGTCAAAAAGCCGGCCTAACAAATTTGATAGCTAAAGCATTAAGACCCTTATTTCGAAGGATAATGCCGGAAGTCCCTCCCTCTCATCCAGCGATTGGCTCAATTGTGATGAATATGGCGGCCAACATTTTAGGCTTGGATAATGCCGCCACACCTATGGGGCTAAAAGCCATGAGCGAGCTCCAAGAGCTCAATCCCTCAAAAGACACTGCTTCTCCGGCACAGATACTTTTTATGGTGATTAACGCTTCTGCTGTTACACTCATTCCGATTAACATTTTGATGTATCGACAAATGCTTGGATCGATCAATCCGTCAAGTGTTTTTATCCCGATTTTGTTGGCAACTTCGGTCTCAACTTTAGTTGGCTTTTTAAGCGTTGCTCTAACACAAAAGCTCAATATTTTTAACAAAGTCGTTTTATCCTATCTATTGGGCTTTATCGGCCTGATTTTAGCAATCGGTGTATATTTTTCTTCACTTACACCAGAGATACGCCTTGTTCACACACAAATGATTGCCAATTTGATTTTATTTGGATTTATCGTTGTTTTTATTATCTCCGGCTTAATTAAAAAGCTAAATGTTTATGAAATTTTCATTCAAGGTGCTAAAGAAGGCTTCGAAATTGCCGTTAAAATCATTCCATATTTGGTTGCGATGTTATGCGCCATTGCAGTTTTGCGAGCTTCCAACGCAATGGATTTATTTATAGATTGGCTTTCAAAGCTTTGGTCTTTCACAGGACTTGACTCTCAGTTTATAGCTGCTTTACCAACTGCTTTCATGAAACCCTTATCAGGAAGTGGCGCAAGAGCCATGATGATTGAAACATTACAAAATTACGGAGCTGATAGTTTTGAAGGATTTGTAAGTTCTGTTATGCAGGGCTCAACTGAAACTACGTTTTATGTTTTAGCTGTTTATTTCGGAGCTGTTAAAATTTCCAAAACAGGAGCAGCACTACCATGTGCATTACTTGCAGATTTTGCAGGTCTTGTTTCTGCCGTCATTTTTTCATACTTATTTTACTAAGAAAGGAAAGAAAGATGAAAGCACTTATACAACGTGTTTCTTATGCCAGCGTTAAAGTCAAAGGAGAAATTGTCGGCAAAATAGACCACGGACTTTTGGTTTTTCTAGGCGTTCAAAAATCAGACACATTGACACAAGCTGATTTTTTAGCCCATAAAATTTCTCATTTAAGAATTTTCGAAGATGCACAGGGCAAAATGAATCTGTCTGTTTTAGACAAACAAGGACAAATGCTAATTGTTTCACAATTTACACTTTGCGCCGACACAACGCGAGGCAACCGCCCAGGTTTCGAAGATGCAGCTCTGCCCGACAAAGCCAATGAACTCTACCAATATTTTTCAGAGAAAATCCGAAATTCAGGCATTTTTGTTCAAAATGGTGTCTTCGGTGCCGATATGAAAGTTGAGCTCTTAAACGATGGTCCCTCAACTTTTTTCATTGAAAAATAAAATCGATTCGATACATATTTTTTTGTGTATCTTTCTTTAAACATTCTATTTTGGTTGCAAAAATATAAAATATTTAGCGAAAAATCATAGACTTAGCTCTAATCTATTGATTTTTGAGGATTTTGTTTTTGTTAAGAAATTTATCCACTTTTTAAAAAAAATTTTTTGTTTTATTTAGAATAAGATAGAATCTTTTTTGCCTTTTTAAATGATTTTCCACTTGAGGATTTTTTTTAATTTTGTAAGACTTTTTTTAGCTTAAAAAAAATCATTTTGCATTCTTAAAAAAAATTTGTGCATACTATATATTGTTTATTTACTTTTTTTTAACACAATATATTGTATCACATAAAACAATTTAATAAACCCAACAATTTGAAATTAATTTGACCATAAAGGATAAAAAAATAAATGTCTGAACAAACAAACAATGAACTAAAATTTGAATGCTCTGCAAAAGTAGATAATGTGTCAAAACGTGACGGCACCTTAGCGCCTTTTAATGCTTCTAAGATATACAATGCCATTCTTAAAGCAGGCACTGCAACAGGTGAGCTAAGCGAGAAGAGTGCACATGCCTTAACTGAAAAAGTTTTGCTTGAGATTGCTCAAACACATTTAATGCCCATTATTTCGATTGAAGAAATACAAGATTTGGTTGAAAAAGTCTTAATCAAAGAGAACTATTTCAAAACAGCTAAGGCTTATATTTTGTATCGCGAAAAAAGAAACTGGATGCGCCATGACAAGAAGACTATGATTGATGTTGAGAGTTCCATCAACGAATATCTAGAGCGGCTTGACTGGCGCGTAAATGCCAACGCAAACCAGGGTTATTCAAACGGTGGTTTAATTTTAAACGTTTCAGGCAAGGTAACAGCCAATTATTGGCTGAGCAATGTATATCCTGCCGAGGTTGGTGAAGCGCATCGCAACGGAGACATTCATATCCACGATTTGGATATGCTTGCTGCCTACTGTGCTGGTTGGTCTTTGAAGACATTACTCAAAGAAGGCTTTAACGGGGTTCGAGGCAAAGCCGAAGCTAATCCGCCAAAGCACTTATCGGCAGCGACAGGTCAGATGGTGAATTTTATGGGCACATTGCAAAACGAATGGGCTGGGGCTCAAGCATTTTCATCTGTTGACACTTATTTAGCCCCATTTGTCAGAAAAGATAATTTGTCTTTCAAAGAGGTCAAACAATGCATGCAAGAACTTGTTTACAATTTAAACGTTCCTTCACGCTGGGGTTCTCAAACACCATTTACAAACTTCACTTTTGACTGGGTATGCCCTGAAGATTTACGTGATCAGCACCCATATATCGGCGGTCACATTGCAGGTCATGATGAAAACTTCTTACCGATCATTGAAGGTCAGGAAGAAATGCCGTTTACTTATGGCGAATTACAAAATGAAATGGATATGATTAACCGTGCATATATTGAGGTCATGATGGAGGGCGATGTTTTGGGACGTCCGTTTACCTTCCCAATTCCAACCTATAACATGACACCTGATTTTCCATGGGAAAATAAAAACACAGAGCTTTTGTTTGAAATGACAGCCAAATATGGCATGCCTTATTTTCAGAACTTTATTAACTCTGTTTTAAAACCAGGACAAATTCGCTCAATGTGCTGCCGTTTACAACTAGATTTACGAGAATTGCTTGCTAAAGGCAACGGCTTGTTTGGTTCTGCTGAGCAAACAGGTTCTATTGGGGTTGTCACATTCAACTGTGCCAGACTTGGCTATGTATACAAAGGTAATGAACAAGGCTTATTTGCTCGCGTAGATGAGCTGTTAAACATAGCACAAACTTCTTTAGAAATTAAACGTAAAGTCATTCAACGATTAATAGACAATGGTTTGTATCCATACACAAAACGTTATCTTGGCACATTACGCAACCACTTTTCAACAATTGGAGTTAACGGCATTAATGAAATGATTCGAAACTTCACAAATGATGAGCATAGTGTTGCCGACAATTGGGGTCAAGAATTTGCTGTCAAATTTTTAGATTATATCCGTGCTAAACTTGTTAAAATGCAAGAAGAAACAGGGCATATGTACAACTTAGAAGCAACACCTGCTGAAAGTGCAACATATCGTTTTGCTCGAGAAGATAAAAAGCGTTATGTCGGCATTATTCAAGCTGGCACAAAAGAAGATCCTTATTACACAAACTCTTCACAATTGCCTGTCGGCTACACCGATGATCCTTTTGAAGCGCTTGATTTACAATCAACCTTACAAACAAAATACACAGGTGGTACGGTGTTACACCTTTATATGAATCAACGCATTTCATCTGCAAAAGTTTGCCGAGATTTAGTCAGACGCGTGTTAACAAACTATCGCCTGCCCTACATTACAATTACACCAACGTTTTCCATTTGTCCGAAACATGGTTATTTGAATGGAGAACACAAATTCTGCCCGATTTGCGATGAAGAGAAGAAGGCAGAAAAACTCAAGGCCTTTAAAGCCACGAACTCAAATGTTGCTTAAAACTTTAATTTTATTTTATGGAAAGGAAAAAAAATGACCAATATTATCAATTTCAATGATGTTCAATTAACAGATGCTGAGCGTCAGCCTTGCGAAGTTTGGACACGTGTGATGGGCTATCACAGACCTGTTTCAGAATTCAACAAAGGTAAAAAGAGCGAATACTATTCACGCCTTTGCTTTTGCGAAGAAAAAGCTGTCATGCACATTGACGCAGATAAATTAGCTGCAGAATAATTGATGTCTGATTTCAAAAAAAATCTTTTAATCGGCGATGTTCAAACTTTCAGCATCGTCGATTTTCCTTCTCATATAGCCGCCGTTGCATTTTTACAGGGGTGTCCTTGGAGGTGTCCTTTTTGCTATAACAAAGGGCTTCAATCTTTAGAGCAAGTCCCTGATCCTCAATGGACTTTTGAAAAGTTTTTCAAATTTATAGAACGCCGCAAAGGGTTTTTAGATGCTGTTGTTTTTTCGGGTGGCGAGCCTTTGGTACAAGATGGTTTGTTTGACGCTATTCAAAAAGTAAAAGAGTTGGGATATATTATCGGGCTCCACACCGGAGGTTATCGTCCAGATGCCTTAAAAAAGGTTTTACCGTTGCTTGACTGGATCGGCCTTGACATAAAAGGTCCTAAAAAGAAATATAAGATTTTGACAGGTGGTTTTGATGCCTATGGAAATGTTCAAAAAAGTCTTCAGATTTTAGTAGATTGCGGCACAAAATTTGAATGCCGAACCACTTGTGACCCTCGAACATTAAATATTGAAGACCTTTTTGAAATTGGCCATTTTTTAAAACAAATGAATGTCAAAGAATATTATTTACAAAAATACAGACCTGTTGAAGGAGACACAATAACGACAGATAGTGCTTGCGAAGAATTGATAAGCGATGATAGACTACTTTCTTTTTTAAGCCAATCTTTTGAAAAATTTGACATTCGAAGATAATATTCCGTTTGAATATTGAGCTTGTACAACAAGGTTTAAAAAAAATCAAAGCATCAAAATACAACAAATTGTCGCTAAAATAAAAAGCTCTCGTGAAATCGGAGAGCTTTTTTTATTTTAGCAACAAACTTTTAGAAAGCGTATTTGAAACCAAGCAAAGCTTTTGTACGATATTCGCTGTCAATATAGCTAAT
>CADBSM010000033.1 GCA_902797315.1 uncultured Pseudomonadota bacterium
TGCGTAGGCTTTAAAATCACTCACTTCGGGAAGCAATCTTTTTGATCTGATAAGATTCAAAAATGAGACATAAGACAAATTTTGCTCCAATTCTTCAACACTAAGATGACACATTTGCATAAATGATTTATTATAAAAGATAAGATTTGATTTCAAATCAAAAATAGCAAAAGCTGTACCAAGGGCTGATAGAACCTCCAAATGGGCATTCTGATGGATCTTGAAGTGACGTTTAACCATATCGAGTTCGGTCATATCGACGAATACACCAACTGTTCCTATATCATCTAGTCTGTCTGCATTATGAAATGGGGTTTCTGTCAGTTCAAAACAGCGAGCTTCACCTTCTGAAACAATTTGCACATTTTTTTTCTGAAACTTATTAGTTTGTATAGCTGTTTTAGCTAATTCTTCCGCAATTTTTTGCCACTCAGACTTCTCAGGTGTTTGGTTGCCGGCAAGATTATCAAGCAATTGGGTGTACCTTTTGTTTTGAATGACAATTTTCAATTTTTCATCACGCAAATAAACTGGAAGATTGATGTTATCAAACAAATCTTCAAACAATTTAATATGTTGATTTTTTTCTACAATCTGTTCTTGCATTGTCTCTATTTGAGAAAGTTCAGCGCTCAAATCACGAAACCAGAGCATGTCGCAGTACAAATTACCATCAGAACCGTTAATTCGATTACCAAAAACACGCATATGACGTTTAATGCTTTTGACATAAAAAGTGTCTTCAAAGACAATTCCTTCTTCTTGCATCAGAGAAAGATATTTTTTGAGTTTTTTAGCATCGTCTTTATATAAAGTATTTAAGACATCTTCAAAATCAGACTGACGTCCCTTTTTAAGATTAAGCATCACAGCCAGCCTTCTCGAACAGCGCTCGCGCATTGTTTTTATTGGATCATTAACTCGTTCATCAGGATAAATGAAAGCAAAATACCCATCTTTAGAGGCATAGATTGTTTCCGCATATCTTTCTCGGTCACGATTCAAAAAATAATTTTTTTGTCTCAACCTCAAAACTTTGCTTCTTAAATCGACAGTAACCGCAAACAAAATCGCGCAAACAATTAGCGACAGATATAGCAAGCCCATTACAACATCAAAATCCATTTTTATTCTACTTTTTCACAAAATAAAGATTGTAAGCATTGAAATTTTATATTATAAACCTCTTCAGGTAAATATTTTTTTTGAAATGGGAAAAAAATGTGGACACTTGCGTTTGACATTACAACCAATTTTTGTTCAATAGCTCTTTTGAAAGACAAAAGTGTTTTTAACATTTATGAGGAAGAGATGCCTTACGGTCAGGGTGAACAATTAATTATCCTGTCTCAAAAAATGCTTGCTAGTTCAAATCTTTCAGCAAAAGATTTGAATTTAGCCGTTGTTTGCACTGGCCCCGGTTCCTTTACAGGTCTTCGAACGAGCATTACGTTTGCCAAAAGCCTCAAGCTTGCCCTCAGCACAATACAAATATGTGGGATCAATGCTTTTGAAGTGTACGCTTCACAAATTCCCGCCAAAAATCTTTCTGATCTCAATGTTGTTTTGATCGAAACTAAGCGCGAAGACTTTTATGTTGCTTATTTTGACAAAAACTTAGAATTGGTTTCAAGTCCTAAAACGGCATTTGCATATGAGATTTTAGCCGACATTAAAGATCAGTCTTTAAGCATAATAGGAGACGGAGCGAAACGCTTTTTAGACACTCAGAATATTCAACCTAATTTTATTATAGAATCCAACTCTCCAGACGTCCAAACTCTAGGGCTTTTGGGTATTGAAAAATTCAAGAATAATCATCTTGATTTTCCAAAACCACTTTATTTAAAAGCAGCAGACGTCTGTATAAAATAAAAAAAAAGCTGGAAATTAATATTTGAAAACTGTATTTATGAGAATATAATAGTTGAACAAAATGAAAGAGGATAAAGTGACAAGATCAGAATTGATTGCAAGAATTGCCCAAAAAAACCCGAATTTAACGGTTAAAGATGTTGAGAATGTGGTTCGCGTCATATTTTCGGAAATTATTAACGCGTTAGCAGCGAAGAATCGCATTGAATTCAGAGGCTTTGGAGCATTTTCAGTTCGCAAACGTGCTCCAAGAACAGCTAAAAATCCCAAGACAGGAACGCGCGTAGAAGTGTCAAGCCGAAACATTATTCACTTCAAGACAGGCAAAGAACTGCATAACATGCTCAACAAAGAGGATAAATAAAATTTTAGGGAGAAAATCATGAGTTTTATTCGAACACTTATTGCATTACCTGTTTTTGTTATTGTTGTTGTGTTGGCGTTTATCAATAATGAGTTCACAAAATTTACCATTGCGCCTTTTAACATCAGCATTACCGTTTCTTTAAGTGTTTTAATTATTGCCTTGTTTTTTATCGGCTATATCGTTGGAAGGTTAGATGGCTATGTGGCCAATGCTCCATTACGTTCAAAACTCAGACAAAACCGAAAAGACAACAAAGTTCTGAATAAACGCCATGAGCAACTACACAAAGAACACGAAAAACTGAGCGCTAATTTTTCAAATTTACAAGAAAATTTTGAACACATAAAATTGAAGGAGCGCGAACAAACCAAAACAAAGCTTAAAAATTTGTTTACATTCAAAAAAGACTAAAAGTTGAGTTCTAAAAATGAATTGGTTTATCAACATTGTTCGCCCTAAAATTCAGAAAACAACCCCTAAGGAAATAGCTAACAACATGTGGGTTAAATGTCCCAAGTGTTCTCAAATGCTTTTTTCAAAAGAGTTAAAAAAGTCGCTTTATGTTTGCACAAATTGCGGATATCACTTACGTTTGTATGTAGATAAACGCTTAAAAATGCTTTTTGATGATGAAAAATACACATTAATTGAGTTACCAAAACTACCTGATGACCCTTTAAAGTTCAAGGATTCGCAAAAATACACCGATCGTTTAAAGAGCAATCGTAAACTTGCCGAAAATGAAGATGCTTTGAAAATAGCAACTGGCAAGATAGGTGGTATCGAAGTCGTTGTTGCTGTAATGGATTTTACATTCATGGGTGGTTCGATGGGAACTGTGGTCGGCGAAGGCATTGTAAAAGCAGCGGATCTTGCCTTAAAAAACAAGATTCCTTTCATTACCATAGCTTCTTCTGGAGGAGCACGTATGCAAGAGGGCATATTATCTTTAATGCAAATGGCTCGCACAGTTGCAGCTATTAATTTACTTAAAGAAAAAGGCATTCCATTTATTTCAATTTTAGCAGACCCTACGACAGGCGGCGTTTCAGCTTCGTTTGCAATGTTGGGAGACATTAATATTGCCGAAAAAGATAGTTTAATTGGATTTGCAGGACAGCGAGTCATTGAGCAAACTATTCGTGAAAAATTACCTGAGAATTTTCAGCAAGCAGAATACCTTCAGGAACACGGCATGGTTGATATCGTTGTTGAAAGACAGAGCTTAAAGGATAAACTTTCGAATATTCTGCGTATTTTAACAAATAAAAACAAAAAAATTGAGATATAAACGCTAAAGATTGTTTCATCTTAAGACTTATTTTAATATTTTACCCTAACCTGTATCATTATTGGTTAAAATAAGGACACAAAAAATGTTACTTTCTTGGTTTGGTACAGACACAAGCATTTGGCTTAGAGCTGTTTGTGCTTTTTTATTTTCGTTGATATTTGTTTTAGTATTGGGCCGCCCTGTAATACATTTGTTACACAAGAGGCAACATCATGGTCAACCCATCCGAACTGATGGTCCTCAATCACATTTAAAAACAAAAAAAGGCACCCCAACCATGGGAGGTTTACTCATTTTAGGGGCAATGATTTTATCTATTCTTTTATTTGCTAACATCACATATCATTTTGTATGGGTGAGCCTTGTGGTTATCGTCGTATATGGTTTAACAGGTTTTATTGATGATTACATTAAAGTAACCAAAGAAACACCGAATGCCTTAACAGTAAAAGGAAAACTTTTTGCCCAATTTTTAACAGCAGTCATTGTTGCAACAATTATAACAGCGGCCACACCAACAGCTTCAAGTAACATTTTATATATACCCTATTTTAGATTTGTTTTCAACTTATCATGGCTATACATTCCCTTTGCTGTGATTGTCATTTCAGGAACTTCAAACGGCGTTAATTTAAGTGATGGGTTAGATGGTTTAGCCAGTGGTTTAATTATCTTAGCTTTTACATTTTTTGCGATTATGGCGTATATCATTGGCACACCTGTAGCACAAAGTTTCAATTTTCCATACATACCGAGAAGTGCCGAGATGTGTATTGTCAGTGCATCGGTAGTTGGGGCTTGCCTAGGATTTTTATATTACAATGCACCTAAAGCAAAAGTTTTCATGGGTGACACAGGATCTTTAGCCTTAGGAGCTTTACTGGGAACAACAGCAGTCATACTAAAACAAGAACTTTTACTTGCGATTGCTGGCTTTGTCTTCGTTATGGAAGCTCTATCTGTTATGATACAAGTTTTTTACTATAAAAAAACAGGCAAACGGTTCTTCAAGATGGCACCGATACACCATCATTTTGAGCAAGGCGGATGGTCTGAGAAAAGAGTGGTTCTCACTTTTTGGTTCACCGGTTTCATCTGTGCTTTCTTATCATTCATGTCTTTAATTAAATTTTAGGACATGAGATATGGTTTCGTTTTCAAGATTAAATAAAAGCCGAATTTCTAATTGGTGGTGGACTGTTGATAAGATAACTTTAGCCCTCGTACTATTGATTATGTTCATTGGCGCATTTTTAGTTTTTTCAGCCAGTCCTGCCGTAGCAAGAATCAACAATTTTTCAGACTACCACTTCATCAAAAAGCAAGTTATTTTTATTGCTTTATCTTTAATTATATTATTCAGCGTATCAACGATGCGTTTAAAAAACATTCGCAGGATGTCAATTATTTTATACATTGTTTTTTTTGGATTGATGGTTGTCACATTATTTGCCGGACATTCTACAAAAGGTGCTTCTCGTTGGATTCGTATTTTAGGCTTCACATTACAACCTTCAGAATTTATTAAACCAACGTTTATTGTTGTCTCAGCTTGGCTTTTAGAAGGTAGTAAAAAGTTTGATGATTTTCCGGGAACAATGTTGTCTCTTGGTTTATATTTAATCACTATTTCGATGTTACTTTCGCAACCCGACGTCGGAATGACAATTGTCGTCACAGCCATTTGGGGTTTTCAGCTTTTTTTAGCTGGTCTTCCTATGCTCATTGTAACAATTTTAGGAATTTTGGGCGCTTTAGGTGCTGTTGGGGCTTATTTTACATTTGGACACGTACACGACAGAGTCCAACAATTTTTATTTTCAGGAGGAGAGCTCAGTTATCAAGTTCGCAGATCAATGGAAGCTTTTGAAAACGGCAATCTTCTTGGACGCGGCCCTGGTGAAGGAACTGTCAAATTGCATTTACCCGACGCACACACAGATTTTATTTTTGCCGTTGCCGGCGAAGAGTTTGGGGTATGGCTTTGTCTTTTAATTGTTTTGCTTTTTGCAATTATTGTTATTAGAGCCTTACGATTATCGCTTTCTGACAATAATTTATTCATCACATATGCATCAGCCGGCTTAGCTGCTTCATTCGGCTTACAAAGCATCATCAATATGGCTTCAACACTCCATTTAATGCCAACCAAAGGTATGACTTTACCCTTTATTTCATATGGAGGATCTTCACTTTTTGCCTCAGCACTTGGCATGGGCATATTGCTAGCATTAACGCGTCGAAATTCATTTGCCGAAGACAAGGATATATTTTAGGAGACAAGTCAATGACAAAAGAAGACATCAAAATAGCTTTACCTAAAATCAGCGGAAAATACACATTTAACGAAGATCTTTCAAAGCATACATGGCTTGGTGTCGGAGGCAAAGCAGATGTTATATTTTTCCCTCAAGATTTAGATGATTTGTGTCATTTTTTGAAGCATTATCCCAAAAATTTTCCACTTTTTGTTCTCGGTGGAGGTTCTAATTTACTCATTCGAGACGGAGGTATTGAGGGGGTAGTCATCAAACTTTCATCACCATTTTTCAAAACCGTTCAATATCAAGACGATATTTTGACATGCAAAGCAGGCCTGAACAACACAACTCTCGCGAAGCTTCTCATTCAAAACCAGATTGGCGGACTAGAGTTTTTATGTTCTATTCCTGGCACCATTGGTGGTCTTGTAAAAACAAATGCCGGTTGTTTTGGAAAAAGTTTATCAGATGTATTAATAGATGCTCTCGTTATCAATCGCCAAGGCGATATTATCAAAGTCACAAATTCAGATTTTCAATTTTCGTATCGACATGCTAAGCTAGAAAAAGATTGGATTATAATCGCGTTAAATTTAAAGACGGAAAGAAAAGATTCGCAAGAGATAGAACAAATCATAAACGAACAAAAAGCATATAGAATAGCTCGTCAGCCTTATAATGAACGCACTGCCGGTTCAACATTTAAGAATCCTGAAGGTCTTAGTGCATGGGCGCTGATTAAGCAAGCAGAATGCAACGATCTAAAAATTGGCGGTGCAAAGGTATCAGATAAACACTGCAATTTTTTAATCAATGATGGAAGTGCGACAGCTGAAGATATAGAAAAATTAGGCAACACTATTGTGCAAAAAGTCAAAGACAAAACAGGCATAACGTTAGAATGGGAAATACAAAAAGTGGGTCGGCGCAGATGAAATTCTTTTTTTGGAAAGACAAAAGGACACAGAAACATCAAGAGCCTTTAAAAACAGAGAATCGTTTTGTATACCAAAACAAAACCAAACTTCGTTTAACCGGCAACAGCTTATTAATAAGCCTCATTTTATGTGTTGTTTTAATAACAATTACCTTACGTGACAGTCTGATAGATAAAAACATTCAGAATATATTTACACGTCTTTTTCAATATTCAACTTTTCACGGATTTTCCATTGATGACATTGTTATTGAGGGACGTCATTACACCTCAAAAGAAGCGCTAAATGAGCAGATCAATTTAAGCCGTTCTAAAAGCATTCTAGAGGTTGATTTAGAACAATTAAAAGAAAAAATCGAAACTCTTCCATGGGTAGAACAAGCATACCTCAAACGTTCTTATTTTCCAAATATTTTACATATATTAATTAAAGAAAAACAAATTATTGCTTTATTTCAAAAGGATGGAAAGTTTTATCCCGTTGATGAAAAAGGAAACATATTAGATGTTGATTTTACACCGACGAGACCATATCTTATTTTGGTAGGTTCGGATGCCGCAAAACAATTTTTCAAGCTCAACCAGATCACATCGAAAACACCTGACCTTCATGAGCGCATCAAAGCCGCTGTTCTGCACGCTTCATCTCGTTGGGATTTGGTTTTTGATGATCTAGAAAACGGAATTGTTGTTAAATTACCTGAAAACAATGTTGAAGAAGCATGGAAAAAACTTTTAATTTTACATCACAAATACGGCATTTTTAAGCGTAAATTAACTTTCATTGATTTAAGATACAAGGATAAGGTAACAGTCAACATTGCTGACTAAATCAACAACAGCGGGGCAAATTAAGAAGTGAATCATTCTTTTTCAAGACAAACAACTTTAGCAACTTTGGATATCGGTTCGTCCAAAGTATGTTGCCTTATTGCACACGTCAGCCCTAAGGATAAAAAGATAGAGATAGTCGGTTATGGCTACAATGCCGCGAAAGGCATAAAAAATGGTGTGATTACCGACATTAACCAAGCCACTCTTTCTGTTTGCAATGCCGTAGAAGATGCCGAACAAAAGGCTAAAGAGCGTATAAATAGCCTTATTGTCAATGTGTCAGGAGATAAAACGCACAGTCAAATTAAAACAAGCAACATTCAGTTACACAAAAACAGACCAATTTCAGAGCTAGATATCGAAAAACTGAAATCCCAAAGTCCTTCTAAACTCAAACTTTCAGAGACAGAAATCATACACTGTGTCCCCATGAATTACATATTAGATGGAAAGGATACCATCAAAGATCCGCTAGGGTTTTATGCTGAGACATTAGGTCTTGATATGCTTTACGGTTTTTATCCTCAACTTTTATATAAGAATTTGGCAACTATTATAGAAAATGCACATTTAGAGATTGCCTTAAAAACCTTTTCAGGCTACGCATCTGCTTTAGCTTGCTTGGTTGAAGATGAAAAAGATTTGGGAGCAACTGTCGTTGATATTGGGGGAGGCACAACGAGCATTACAACATTTAAAAATGGATTTCCGGTCTATTTTTCGACACTTCCTGTCGGAGGAAACAATATAACAAATGACATTGCATGGGGGCTTACAACTTCATTTGCACATGCTGAAGATTTAAAAATCAGACACGGATGCGCTTTTTTAATTTCACAGGATGAACTTAAAAGTATTGATGTTTATCCCGTTGGAGAAGAAGATGACAATTCGATACGACAAGTTCCAAAATCTGATTTAATTAATATTATTGCACCTCGTGTAGAAGAAATTTTTGAGATGGTTTCAAAAAAACTGGACGAACATGGTCTCAAAGACGTCAGCAACCATAGAGTTGTTTTAACTGGCGGAACCTCTTCTTTATCTGGCATCAGAGATGTTGCCGCACTTATTTTAAACAAACAAGTACGTTTGGGAATTCCTCGTAACATTCCTAATATTCCAACCTACTTATATGATCCGAAATATTCAACAGCTCTAGGAATGTTGCTTTTTGCGATTAACTGTAAGGAATATCGTCCACTCACACCTTCCGCTTCTCCAATAAGTTTAGGCAACATAGGTGGCGTCAAAAAGATTTTGAGTTGGTTTAAGCAAAACTTCTAAAAAAATACCCAAGCTCATTAATTTAGTAACGAAACCTTAATTTATTTGAGATTAATATGAACTCATAAATAAAAATGTTTTTTAGAGGAGTTTGAGAAAAATGTCGATTAATTTAGCTGTTGCTGACACACCAATTACACATTTAAAACCACGTATATCTGTTATAGGTGTTGGCGGCGGCGGCGGAAACGCCGTCAATAACATGATAGCTAAAAATCTTGAAGGCGTTGATTTCATAGTTGCCAATACAGATTCTCAAGCTCTTGCACACTCGACAGCCAGCCGCAAAATTCAGTTAGGCTTAGAAATCACACAAGGTTTAGGAGCCGGCGCACGTCCTGAAGTTGGAAAAATGGCGGCAGAAGAAGCACGCAGCGAAATTGAACGTGAATTAGAAGGCTCAAATATGGTCTTTATTACAGCCGGCATGGGCGGAGGAACAGGTTCTGGCGCAGCTCCTGTTGTAGCTAAAATAGCAAAAGAAAAAGGCATTTTAACGGTTGGCGTTGTTACAAAACCATTTGCTTTTGAAGGAAAAAAGCGCATGGAAACTGCCGAAGAAGCCGTTTCAAAATTCATTCAGGAAGTAGACAGCATAATCATTATTCCAAACCAAAATTTATTCCGTATTGCCGACAAAAATACAACATTAGCAGACGCTTTTGTTATGGCAGACAATGTGCTTTATTCTGGCGTTCGTTCAATTACCGATTTAATGATGATGCCCGGATTAATTAATCTTGATTTTGCAGATATTAAAAGCATTATGGAAGATAAGGGCAAAGCCATTATGGGCACAGGCGAAGCCGAAGGAGAAAACAGAGCTCGTGTTGCTGCCGAACAAGCCTTATCGAATCCACTTTTAGATGATTGTTCCATGAAAGGAGCAAAAGGTGTTTTGATTAACATCACGGGTGGCAATGACATCACTTTGCTTGAGATTGATGAGGCTGCTAATATTATTAAAGAAGAAGTTGACGAAGATGCTAATATCATTTTCGGTTCAAGTTATGACAATTCACTAGACGGCAAAATTCGGGTTTCGATTGTAGTTACAGGCATTGAGGGCAAACCTGGCTCTCGTTTCAAGCAAAAAGCTCTTGATACAACTTCATATATCTCAGAAAGTTATGCCAACACCAAAGAAGACTCTAATTTTGCAATTAAGAGTGAAGACATTGATTACAATTTAGAACGATTCAAAGCTAATCCACAGACGACAGAAACTGAAGAAGTCATCTCAAAAAATCAAGAAAGTATCATTCAACCAACAACAGAGCTTGAAGACACATTAAAAGAAGAAAGCCAAGCTGAAAACATTGGCTTAACAGAGCAAGAATCTATCATTGAAACAGAATCTGCTAAAGTTCAAGATGAATTTTTTCCTGAAAAGATAGAGCAAGAAGTCAATCAAACAATTGAAGACTTTGATGAAATTGAAAAATCAGAATCAATCCCCGAAATGCCTCAAGCTTCAGCTCTTTTTAACGCAATTATCAATAAAACCGGAACAACTGAACACTTTGAAGACATTGAAAAATCAATTGAAGATTTCATGCCGGAAGACAAAGATATTTTTTCTGCATCAACAAATATCAGCAATATGGAAGAAGAGCTTGTCTTGTTCCCGGAACAAAGCGAACCCGTTTTTGTACCTACTGTTCAAGAAACCCCTCAAGAAGAGCCTGTAATTGAGACTCCTTCAAAAACAAAATTCATTGATAAAATTTTGGGCATTTCACGTGCACGCAAAAACAGAAAAGACATGCAGAGTTCAGCAATCTCTGAAACATTATCAGAGCCTCAAGCACCACATCTGTCAGAAGACAATGCCCCATCACAATTCTTAGATGAAGAAATGGAAAATTTGGATATCCCATCATTTTTAAGGCGAAAATAACTTCTGACTAATTTATTTTCTCAAAAGCCATTTAAGCAAAACGACTTAAGTGGCTTTTTTTTCAATATTGTTTCGAGCTTTGAAACATTTGAAAAATTTCTTTTTCCTTTTTAAATTTCATCTTCCAAACTTCATCTCTTGTATCTGGATGATCTATTTTAGAACAGAGCCTTTTAAACCGTATATTTTTTTTCCATTTTTGATGTATCTGTGCTATTTGATCATATATTTTCAAAGCTTTTTCTTTCTTTTTTTCATCTGATATTTCTGAGAGATAATATTCATTTTTTGAGATGATAGCATCAAGCCCCGGATAGACATTAAAATTTTGATTAAGGCGTGTATTTAAAACATCAATAGCACAAACTGCATTAAGGATTTTAGCTTCTTCATCAATTTCCGGAAGTTCTTTAATTTTGATATCGGTCTGCGCTTTCCTTTGAATCGCAATAGCTCGATAATATTCTTTTCTTTTTTGATGTTTTTCTTCTTCCATACACATATAGCGTTCACCAAGCATACGCCAAGCCTTGGCTTTTTGTTTCAAACGCTCGTAAGAGCTAAAAGAGGCATTGTTTTTAATTTGTGCAAATTCAAATTGCGAGTAGGCATATTTTTTCACAAAACTTTCGGTATAGAAAGCGATTTTTTCAAAATCGAGCGCCCCTTTTTTTGAAAAATTTTGCCGCACACTCGCCCGCCCTTCTTGTCGAACTTTTTTAACAAGTTCCAAAAGGATAGGTAAAGATAAATAAAAACGACTATTTTTAGAATTTTGATTAACTCTTTGAATATCTTGAGCCAAGCAATAAAGCTGTTGCTGTTTAAAAGTCAAAACATCTGGGGCTCGAAGAAGCATCACCATTGAAGCGAAAGTGTTTGCGTGAACTTCTTTAAGATACTTTCTATAAGACAAATCAGAAATTTTTTGATAAGGAAATAAAGAATATTTTCGTTGATAGAGATGAGCACATTCATGATAGATAGTGTGTTGATCAAAATTTGTCTCGAAGCCCGAAAAAACCAGCGGAGCTTTATGTTCAGAAGCCACAGGAACCACATAGCCGCCGCCGGACAGATCTTGACAATTAAAGCACAAACCGCCGCCATATTCCAAACAAGCCGTGTGTCTTAAAAGCAAATCTTTTTTCATAAATCCGGCATCTCGAAAAATTTTAAGAAATCTCGCTTCATCTTCTGCAATATTAAGGGTATAGACATCTTGACAACAAAGCCATTGGGCATTTGTGTGAGCGCAGATATAATCTAAATCCTGAATTAAAATTTCTTCATTTAACATGAGAAGGAGTATACAATATTTTGTACAAAAATCAAGCCATATTTAAAAAAGCAAGAAGCCCAGAAATATTTGGCAAATCAGGCAACAAATCAAGAAAAAATAATTTTTACAAATAAAAGTCTTGCTTTTTTTGTCTTTTTATTTTAGACTGTCCTCAAATTGAATTATAAAAAAATTATTTAGTATGGATCCAAACACTATTTCTATCATTGTCGGGACTGTTATTCAGCTGTTTCGTTTTTCTTTTCCTACAGCTGTTATTGCAGCTCTTTTGTATGCTATAGCTCACTACGTCGCTCCAATGGCGGCGCTTGTCCCTTTTTTTGGAACTGTAGCACTGATCGGTGCCATTTTATGTGCACCTTTGATTATCATGGTCCTCTACATCATTATAGCGGCACCGATAATCAACAGACATAAAAAAAAGAACCACGTTTAAAAACGTGGTTCTTTTTTTTTATTGCTCAGAGGAGATTCATAATCATCTAACTTATTGATACAACAAAAATTTCAAAATATTTTCCATTCTTTTTTTATCTTGTCCAAAATGTTTTAATTCCACACTTTCTAATTCAGATCAGTACAATATAACCATTTGAAACAGCGTTTTTTTTGACATTTCAGCCGGTCAATTTAAACCAACGTTTAATGTCAACACCTTTTTTTGTTTTTTAAAAAAAATTTCATCGTGAATTCAATGGTTTAGAATTTTTACATTTTTTCAAATGCTGGTGAAATTAAACGTTGGTTTTGTTACAATTAGACAAAACAAACAATTTTTTTACGAAAGGACATGACGATGGAAATGAAATTGCCTCAGGTTGAAAGAATCGTTACAGAAACGATTGACGGCAAGCAAGTTCAAAAGCAAA
>CADBSM010000034.1 GCA_902797315.1 uncultured Pseudomonadota bacterium
CCCGCACCGCCAAAAATAACAGGTCCTGTTGAATATTTGATAAAATCACCATCTCGGTCAACACCTTTGCCATTGCTTTCCATATCAAGCTGTTGTAAATATGCCGGCAAATATTTCAAATATTCATCATACGGAACAACACAATAACGATGAATGTTGAAAAAGTTGTTATACCAAATGCCCAGTAAAGCCATTATCACAGGCATATTTTGATGAAGCGGAGCTGTTTTAAAATGTTGGTCCATTGAATAAGCACCATCTAAAAGCTTTTCAAAATTATCAAAACCAACAGCAATGGCAATGGTTAAACCGATGGCTGACCAAAGCGAATAACGACCGCCGACAAAATCCCAAAAAGCAAACATATTGTCTTTGTTGATACCAAATTCTGTTACTTTTTCAGTGTTTGTTGAAAGCGCCACAAAGTGTTTGTCAACAGCATGTTCTCCCAAAGCGTCAACAAGCCATTTTCGGCATGTTCTTGCATTGGTCAGTGTTTCAATCGTTGTAAATGTTTTTGAGGCAACAATAAAGAGGGTTGTTTCAGGATCTAGGTCTTTTAATGTTTCATAAACAGCCGTACCGTCAATGTTTGAAATAAAATAGCAATGAATGCCTGTCTGCCAATATTTTTTTAAAGCCTCACAGACCATAACAGGTCCAAGATCAGACCCGCCAATGCCGATATTGACAATATTCGTCAGCTTCTTGCCCGTATAGCCTTTAAAATCACCATAACGCACGGCTTCAGAAAACTTTTTCATTTTATCCAAAACCTCTGAAATTTGAGGCATAACATTTTGACCATCAACATATATCGGATTGTCTTTTTTGTTTCTCAGTGCAATATGCAACACAGCCCTGTTTTCTGTTGAATTTATTTTTGAGCCTGAAAACATAGCATCACGCTTTTGCTCCAGCCCACGTTCTTTTGCTAAATCAACCAAAGAAGACAACACTCTTTCATCAAAACGATTTTTAGAATAATCAAAAATTAAATCTTCAAACTCAAGTGTGTATTTGAGCGCACGGTCATGATCCTTGAAAAACAAATCACGCATATGCACATTCTTAAAACGCTTATATTCATTTTCTAATTTTTTCCACGCTTTCGTTTTGTTTTTATCTGTGTGAAACATATATTCGTCCTCCGTAATTTTACATTTTACCTATCGTAATAAGAGATGGCTTTTGATTGAAAAATTTGTAAGATGCTTTATTCACATCTTCCAAAGTTGTTTTGCTAACATATTCATTCCTTTTTTGCAAAAAATCCAGACCTAAATCCTCTTTTTGCATATACAAAAGCATTGAAGAAATATCTGAAAGTGACTTAAATCGCAAGTTAAAAGAGGTCAGCATACTACTTTTAACAGCCTCAAATTCTTCTTTTGTAACACCTTTGCCTGCCATTTTGGAGACCAGTGAAAAAAGAATTTCTTCCATTTTTTCATAGTTTTCTTTTGATGTTGCAAAACCGCCCTCAACGCGAGGGGCGCCTTTTTCAGGATTAAGAAAAGCATAAGCCCCATAAGTCAAACCTTCTTTTTCTCTAGCCTCAAGATTGAGTCTTGATGTTAAACCTGACCCACCGAAAATTTCAGTTGCAATGTATAGTGCATAAAAATCTTTATCCAAACGTTCAACACCAGGCAATATAAAGCGAGCCAAAATCTGAGGAATGTCTCGTTCAATATTCTTTTTTTCAAAATGGTACTGAGGCTGAAGTTCTGATTGTAAAAAATTATTTTTTTTATCTTTCAAACCTTTGAAAAGCTGATCTATAACATCTGCCGCATTCTGCGGTGAAAGATCACCAGCTAAAGCAATCACAAGATCTTCTTTTCTAAAATGATTTTCAATAAATGAGAACATATCTTCTTGCGAAAGAGATTGAATAGATTGAGATGTTCCAAAAGAATCTCTTGATTTTGGATGATTGTTATAAAAAGCTTTTTTAAAAGCTTGCTGAAGCACTCTTTCCGGTTGCTCTGATTGCATTCGAATCGCCTCCAAAATTTGCAAACGTACGACTTCGATATCTGCCTTGTTAAAATGAGGATTGGTCAAGATAAGGTTTAAAAGCCGTACCCCTGTCTCAAGATTTTTAACAGGTACAGTCATAGAAACGTTAAAATCATCAGAATTAACTGAAAAATCAAGCTCTATAGCATTCATATCTAAAATATCGTGCAATTTCTCATCATCATATGGACCGGCACCATACGTTAACAGCTTAGAGACAAAGTTGCCCAAACCTCTCTTTTTTTCATCTTCAAATGCATAACCTGCATTCTTAAAATAAAAATTGATAGCCACAAGCCCAAGACTATGATCTTCAACCATCCACGCCTTATGCCCTTGAGGCGAAATAATTTCTTCAACTTTGACCGAAAAATTTTTGTCGGCTAAAATAGATTTTGCAACAATTTCATCGGCATTAAATGAATTGGCTCTAACAAAAAACAAACAAAGAGCATAAACCAACAATCCTAAAAAAAGGATATTACCGAGAATTAATTTTAAATTTTGACGTATCATTGATTGTTTTTCCTTTGAAGAGGTTTCACAACAGCTATCATTCGAGCGGCACTATTGATCATGTTTTCAACAGAACTTTTGACATCATCTAGAGTGACATCTTCAATCAATTTTTCATAATTTTCAATTTTTTCAAGAGACATACCTAAAGCAGCCATCTGTCCCACTATATAAGCGGCTTCTTTTGGATTATCTTTGGTATATACAAACCACGATAACATTTTCTTTTTTTCTGCCTCAAGATCTTGAAGTGAAAAACCTTGAAGCGCTTCATTGATTGTATCTTCAAGCATTTTGACATTTTGATCATCTGAAAGCTCCGGTTTTGGAAGAACAGAAATGTTAAAAACGCCCATAAATCTTGAAAAGATATCGACAGAGCTTTGTGCTGAAACAACTTTTTGTGGTTTAATTAAATGCCTTTTCATATAAGAATTTGAAGACCCTCCGAAATAACTTGAAAAAACACTAAGAGCAAAAGCCCGCCTTTCATCGTCAATGACTGAATTTATGATGTAAGACAAGCTTATTTTTGTGCTTTGAACTTCATTTAGTTCTTTAGTAATCTGGTATGTGCCATTTCTTTTATTTTTAACAGGTAACTGAACAGGCTTTTCTTTGGTATTTTTTATTTTTCCAAAATATTTTTCTACCAGAATCTGAGCCGTTTTAACATCAATATCCCCCGATAAAACTAAGACAGCATTGTTCGGATGATAGAATGAGCGATAAAACAAGCGTGCATCTTCTTTAGTTAAGGCTTCAATTTCTGCCAAAGTACCCGCAACGGGATGCCCATATGGCGTGTTGTTCCATAAAATATTGAGTGCTTCTTCATAAAACAGCGATTGAGGATTGTTTTCAATACGTTGTTGACGTTCTTGATAAACAATTTTTTGTTCACCGACAAAAGCTTGGTCGTCAATTTGCAGGTTTTTCATTCTGTCTGCTTCAAGCGCCAACACAAGCTCTAAACGAGAAATATCTGCTAAGGCGTGATAAACTGTAAAATCCTTTGAAGTAAAAGCATTAAAATCAACACCGTTTTGAAGCATTAACTGATTAAAAAAAGAAGCCGGAACTTTTGTCGTTCCACGAAACATCAGATGCTCTAAAAGGTGCGCCAAGCCAGATTTGCCAGCAACTTCATCCATAGCACCAACTTTATACCAAAGCATCATCTTGACTATAGGTGCTCGATGATTTTCAACAACAATGATACGCAACCCGTTGTCTAAATAAAATTCTTCTGCATCAAAGACCTTGGCGCTAGTCGTTTTCAAACAAAATGCAAGAAAAAAAACAAGAAAAAATAGTTTCTTCATCAATGCTTTAATCAATTTAAGGAAGTTCATCAAAATCAGGCGGCAACACAAGAGGTGCTCGCGTTTCAACCTTCGTTTCGTCTGGTGTATTTGTTTTATCTAAGCCTAACCATTTTTTTGCAGTTGAACACCCAACAAGCATAGCACAAACAAGTATTAAAATCAGTGATGTTTTTTTCATTTTTTTCCTCCTATTAATCTTTCTTTTTAATAAATAATGTATGCACGAGAATTAAAAAAGCACCTAAACAAATAAAAGTATCAGCTAAATTAAAAGACGGCCAATGATAGGTTTGGACATAGAAGTCTAAAAAATCATAGACAGCACCCATTCTTAAGCGGTCAACTACATTTCCAAGTGCTCCACCTACAATCATGGCAAGGCATATACGAACAAAAGCCGAAACTTCATTTTTCATCCAATAAAGCAAAAAGGCAATCACTGCCAGTGCGAACACAATCAAAACTACCCTACCCAAAATTCCGGCATCATCAAACATTGAAAAACTGACACCTTTATTGAAAGCTGAAACAATATTAAAGTGATTAAAAACCGCATAGGGTGAACCATTTTCAACAACAAATTGAAAAACATAATATTTTGAAAGCTGATCAGCAACTAACACACACAGCGCGACAAACAAGGGTAATATCACTTTTTTTCTCCACATAAAAAACAAATCTGAAACAAGTTATATGCTGATTTTATCAATAAAACCAGCATATTTGCAAAGAAATATACAGTTTTTTTTAAAACATACCTTTTTTTCTAAAAAAGATAATCGTCAAAATTGTAAACAAAGCTGACAATGAAATCACAATTAAAAAACCATACGGATGTGACGACCAAGGCACAGGGACATTCATTCCCCAAAATGAGGCCAACATCGTCGGAATTGATAAGATAATTGTAATTGCTGCCAAAAATTTCATGACAAGGTTTAAGTTGTTATTAATGATAGAGGCAAAACCATCCATCATACCCTCTAAAATTGAACGGTGCATATCTACCATCTCAATTGCCTGCTTGTTGTCAACAATCACATCATCTAAGGCGTCTAAATCATCTTCCGTAAAAGCAATCATATTTGCAAAAGCTTTTGAACGCAACATTCTCAATAGTTTCAGCAAAACAAGATGATTGTCTTTTAAAGCGGTTGTAAAATAGACGAGCGCTTTTTGGATTTCCATCAAATCAAACAAAGCTTTGTTATTTGTTGTTTTGCGAAGCGAATATTCGATTTCTTCAGTTTTTTGATTTAAAATAGCCAAATATTTCAAATAAAACTGCGTGCATTTAGACAAGATGCTAAGTAAAAAACGCCCCCGTACACGCGTATCAAAGGTTTTGGCTGTATTTTTATTAAATGAGCTAATAATGCGATTGTCACGAGAACAAATAGTCATAAAGTTGCGTTTCGTAAAAAACAAACCGCAAGGCAAGGTGTCAAACTGACCATCTTCATCTAACAAAGGAAAATTCACAATCAACGAAAGAACATTATCTTCAAATTCGACTCGTGATCGTTCGTTTAAATCCAACGCATTTTTGAGCATATCAAAATCAAGCTTGAGTTGTTCTGAAACTTTTAAAAGCTCTTCATCATCTGGATTAATAAGATTGTACCAAGAAAGAGAAGTAACCTTGTTTTTTTTAAGCTTAACAAGTTTTCCGCCATCTTCTGACTTATAAATTCTGAGCATGGCTGACCTCCTCATAAACAAAACAATGATTAAATTTAAAGGTACATTTTTATGGTGCGGCCGAAAGGACTTGAACCTTCATGAACTTAGTTCATAACGACCTCAACGTTACGCGTCTACCAATTTCGCCACG
>CADBSM010000035.1 GCA_902797315.1 uncultured Pseudomonadota bacterium
AAAAAAAAAAACACTAAACCAAAAACTGTAAAGTCATAAAAATATGGAACAAGAAAAACCGCACATATTAGTTGTTGACGACGATACTCGATTAAGAGCTTTGCTCGGGCGTTTTTTGCGCACAGAAGGGTTTGTTGTTTCTTTAGCAAAAGACGCTTTTGAAGCCCAAATGTTTTTGGAAGAGTATCGTTTTGATTTGATTGTTTTAGATGTCATGATGCCCGAAATGGATGGCTTTGAATTTTTGCAAGCTCTACGCAAAGAAAGCACTATTCCGGTTTTGATGCTTACAGCTATGGGTGAAACGGCTAACAGGATTGTCGGTTTTGAAAATGGTGCTGATGACTATTTGCCAAAGCCTTTTGAACCCAAAGAGCTTGTTTTACGTATTCGAAGCATTTTGAAACGTATACCGCAAAAAACTGTGATCCAAAGTATATTAAATTTTGGTGTTTGTTCATATGATACTATTACAAAAGAGCTAAAGACACAAACAGGTAACCTAATACACATTACAAATGTTGAACAACAATTGCTGACAATTTTAGGTCATAAAACAGGTCAAATTTTAACGCGTGAAAAATTAGCCGAACTTTTAGGTGCCGATAACAACCCTCGATCAATTGACGTTCAAATCACAAGACTCAGGAAAAAAATTGAAAAAGATTCTAAAAACCCACGTTATCTTCAAACAGTGCGCGGTAAAGGATATATGTTGTTATCAGAGTAAAAAAGGAATTCAATTTGCGCATTATCTTTCCTGTTAAAATAGAAAACAATTTACTTCGGCTAAAAAAACGTCTTTTACCTAAAACGCTTTTTTTCAGAACGATGCTTTTGATTATTGTTCCGTTGATTGTTGTACAAGTTGTCTCAATTGTTGCTTATTTCTACGGCAGTTGGGGTAAAGTTGGTCGCAGACTATCAGATAATTTAAGTTCAAACATGGCTTTTGTTGTTGAGTTGTCAGAAAAAAATCCTCAATCTTTTTTAAAAATCCAAGAGCTTGCAAAACGTTTTTATGAGCTAGATGTTGAGTTTTTACAAAATGGAAGCTCCTTTCAAGAGATAAGCGATGACCAAAACAACAAAATTGTTACCGGTTTTTTTGAAAATTCACTCAAAAAAGAATTTCCGAAATTGAAAACACATCTATATCAAAAAGGTGAAAGAACGCTTGTAGCGTTTGTCAAAACAAAGAGCGGCATGTATAAATTTTCAGCTCCAACTAAAAATATTTTCAACTCCTCACTTTTTGGTTTTATTGCGTGGATGATAGGAACATCATTGCTTCTTTTTATCGTTTCATCACTTTTTTTACGCATTCAGGCAAGATCTATCAAACAATTAGCCGAAGCGGCCGAAAATTTTGGTAAAGGTATTGATACCCCTTTCAAACCTTATGGGTCATCTGAGGTGAGAAAAGCTGGTTTAGCTTTTACAAAAATGAAAGAGCGCATTAAAATTCAGATGTCTGAGCGCACGCAAATGCTGGCAGGTGTTTCACATGATTTAAGAACCCCCCTCACCCGAATGAAATTGGCACTTGCAATGGATGCACAAATGGAGGAAAAACAAGCTTTCTTAGAAGATGTCGTCGAAATGGAAAAAATGCTGGATGGCTATTTGTCCTTTGTTCGCGGCGAAGGAACTGAAGAAAACACATATGTTGATATGAATCTTTTAATTAAAGGTATTATTGATAAATTCAACACATCTGAACACAAAATTGAGTTTTTCTCAAATTCTGATAAGGTTACTTTACGCGGTAGAGAGCAAGCATTAAAGCGCATGTTTACAAACATCATTTCAAACGCCTGCTATTATGCAAACTTGATCAAGGTTTCTCTAAAAGCCGGATTGAAACAAGTTGAAATTGTGACTGAAGACAACGGTCCCGGAATTCCCGAAGACAAGCGCGAAGAAGTTTTTAAAGCCTTTTACCGAATAGAAGGTTCTCGCAACAAATCAACTGGGGGTGTCGGTTTAGGACTTTCTATCACAAAAGATATTGTTATTTCACATGGCGGCAACATTAGGCTTTCTGAAAGCTCCTTAGGCGGTCTTAAAGTTTCAATCACAATTCCTTTATAAAGTTGTATACTACTTTTAAAAACAACAAATTGACAATATATTCATTTCAATTTTCTTTATAGACCTAATTTTTTAAGCCAATTATCAACTTCTTTTTCAGCGTTTTGGCGCTCGTTTTGTGCAACATGTCCATAAATAGCCAATCCTTCTAAAACCTTAGCATTCGTCGCTTTTTCTATTTTGCTTGGAATAGACGACAAACCGCTTCCCTCATGGGTAACAAATGGTATTACTGTTTTTGAGTTCCAGTCATGTTTTTCAATAAAAGTATAAAGAGCCATTGGCATATCTGCCCACCAATTCGGAGTGCCGATAAAAATCGTTGTATAATCTTCAAAATTTGAAACATCACCTAAAATTTCAGGTCTGAAATTCGTTTTCTTTTCTTCTAATGCAACTTCTGTTAAAGCTTTATAAGTTTTTGGATACGTATCATTTTGCAGTTTAACCTCAAATAGATCTGCCCCCGTTTTAGAAGCAATCATTTGAGCAATAATAGCTGTATTACCTTCTGAAATGTTTCCAACTGCATATTGTTCACCTATTTTTGAAAAATAAACCACTAATATCTTTGAATTGAACATATCTTTCTCCTGTGCTTTTAAGTTAAAAACTGTCATAACAAACCCTGAGGCAACCAATAATATTTTAAGAAAATTCTTCATCATTTTTCTCCGTTGTGATAAAAACAATCAGAGTTTAACACTTAGATCATACTCTAAGTCAAGAGTTTTTTAAAACATCATTTCATTGTCTGTTCTTTAGTATGAACGCACATTTTTTTCAGAATCTGGCGCTTTTGAACTGTTGGGTAATGTGTATTAATATAAGAGTAACAAACACAATTTTCATCATGATCGTTAATCATACCGCAAGCTTGCAAATGAGCATAAATTGTCACTGAACCCAAAAATTTAAAACCGCGTTTTTTAAGATCTTGACTGATTTTCAAAGACAATCCATTTGAAGCAGGAATATAACCTTGAGCATGCCCGTGATATAAAATCGTTTTATAATCGCTATAGGCCCACAAATAGGCATCAAAAGTGTTAAACTCTTCTCTTATTTTCTGAAAGCATTTTGCATTGTGAATAACGGCTTCGATTTTTTTTACGTTTTTAATCATACCTTCAGTTGAGATAATACGTTCAATATCTTGATGAGTGTACAAGGCAATTTTATTAAAATCAAATTGATTAAAACATTTTCGAAAAATTTCTCGCTTGTTGATAATTGTATTCCAACTCAAGCCACATTGCATAACCTCAAGCATCAAAAACTCAAACTGTTTCAAATCATCATGCACTGGAAGACCCCATTCTTTATCATGGTAGTCAATATTAGCAAGTGATGTATTTTCCCAATGGCAGTATGACATATTATTATTTTGGCAAAAATTTCAACAAAAGGCAAGTTGCTTTTTATATTCATTTTGCAAAAAAAACATATTGACAGATTTTCGAAAATTATGTACATTGAAAATGTGAATTTAATTTTATGTCAAACCTATAATCTCCATTTATTATGAAACAACAAATTCAGGTCCAAATCGAACCTTTGGGCAAAAATCTTCCCAACTGGGATTTGTCAGTCGCCTTTTATAAAGGCTTGAATGATCCTCAGATCGAGATTGACAAGAAAACTTTGAAAGATCTTGCCAAGGAGCTGTCTCTGTACCGTGACCAAATTGCCTACATGGAGCCTTTCGAACTGTCGATTCTGCTCCGCAAATATGAAAGCATGATTACGCTTTCGCGTAAGCTTTCCTATTTTGCATTTTTGTATGCGGACACGAACAAGTCAACCGAGGAAGCCACCTCTTTTCAGTCTCAAATTCAGGAAACGATTTCTCAGCTTTTTGAGAATTTGAGTTTCATCAATTTTGAGCTGAATGCCTTGCCTCAGGAGAAAATGTACGAGTTTTTAAACCATCCGAAGCTTCATCGCTGGCTTTCGTGGCTGTTGGGAATTTTCTCCGGCTACTGGTCGTTGAATGAGGGTGCCGCCTTCATTATCAACAAGAAATCCATCGTTTCTTCGGCCTGGGATCGTTTGTATACCGAAACTTGTGCTAGCTTGAAATTCCGCCTGAACGGCAGAACCCTGAACGAGGCCGAAATTTCAAAAATGGCAGCTTCCAAAAATCGTGAAACGCGGTGCAAAGCCCTTGCTGAAATGAACAGCGTCTACAAAGAAAACGCCAGGGTCTTTACCATGTGTTACAACATGATTTTGAAAGACAAGCGTGTTGATGATGAGCTCTATGGCATGAGAGAACCTGTCCAAAGCTCTTTGTTTGAAAACAACATCAGCAAGGAAAATCTCCTTGCTATGGTGGGCGAAGTTGTGGATTCGTATATCCCCATTTCGCAGCGTTTTTACAAACTTCTGGCTCAGATGGGAAACGACATTTCTTATGCCGATCGAAACAACAACCCGGTTTCAATGCCTGAAAAGAAGGTGTCTTGGGGGGAATGTGTGCAGGAGGTTTTGCAGGCTTATGCCGATTTCTCGCTTGAGTATATGTCTTACGGCTACAACATCATCAATAGCAATATCATTGATGTTCCGCCAAAAAAAGGAAAAACAAGCGGCGCATACTGCATCAGGGGAGAATATCCTTACATCCTTCTGAACTTCACTGGTTCTAAGCATGACATTTCGACCTTTGCTCACGAGCTTGGACACGGTGTGCACCATCTGCTTTCGGCGCAAGTCGGTGTGCTCAATGATTCCACCCCGACGGCACTTGCTGAAGTTGCCTCAGAGTTCGCTGAAAATCTGGTTTTCCAAAAACAGCTTTCAGAGGCTCAGTCAAACAGAGAAAAGCTTGCCCTTTTGATTGACCGTGTGCAAGACATGGTTAACTCCATTCATCGGCAAGTGGCTTTTTACAAGTTTGAAGAGCGCACTCACCGTGAACGTGCCAATGGCGAGCTTTCGACCAAGAGGCTTAACCAGATTTGGCGTGAGGAAAGCTCCAGATGTTTGGGCTTTGACATTGGCGAAGATGCTGAATGTATGTGGATGGGCATTTCCCACATATTCTCCCAGCCTTACTACGTTTATTCGTATGCCTTTGCTGGGCTTGTTGTCAACAACCTCATCAAAGCATATGAAGAATGGGAGACCAAGGGCGAATATGAGGTTTTGGAAGACTTTGCTGATCTTTACATCGATATGCTTGCAAGCACCGGTGTCGAGACCTATCAGAGCCTGCTCAAACCCTTCGGTATTGATGCTGATGATCCCAACTTCTGGGCCAACGGCTTGAAGCTGATCACCGATTATATCGATGAGATTGAAAGACTTGCCAAAGCTGAAGGACTAATCTAAAAAAAGCGGGGCTTTCCCCGCTTTTTTTTATTTGTTTTTCACAACAACAACCTGATCTGGTGCAAATTCAGTATAAATAAGCCAAATACCTGCAAGACCAACCAAAATATACACTATCCTTGCAAGAAGACTCATGTCACCGAAAATGATACTGACTAAATTCAGATTGAATGCCCCGACCAAGCCCCAATTAATAGCACCAATAATTGTCAGCCATAAAGCAATTTTATTCAGATAATACATATATGTTTCTCCTTTTTAAAAAAAATGTTTTTTTTATAGACAGTCGTGATATATTACCCAAAACTTATTTTTCAAGGAAGCTTAAATGTATAGTGAAAAATTTTTAAAATTCATAGAAATGTGGGATAAAGATTTTGGTATATCTCGGACAATTGATGAAAAAGTGTGTGTTGACCGTGATGGAAACCCTATTCCTTGGTATACTTATCCCGCAATTGAATATCTGTCACAATTCGATTACACTTCAAAAAAAATATTTGAATTCGGCTGTGGTAATTCTTCATTGTTTTGGGCCAATCGGGCACAAAAAGTTATTAGCATTGAAGACAACCCCAAATGGTTTGAAAAATGGCAAAAAGAATTCAAACACCCATCTCTTAATATTTTATGGCGTGATGAAGGAGAAATCTATGAAAAGGCTATTTTAGAGAACAAAGAATGCTATGATGTGATTGTTATTGACGGCAAAAGGCGTGCTCAGTGTGCTCAAACAGCTGTTCAAAGACTAGATCAAGGCGGAATCATTGTTTTAGATGACAGCGATCGTGTAAATACCAGCTTAGAATATCAAAATGCTATTTCCATTTTAAGACAATTTGGACTCATTCAAATTGATTTTTACGGCTTCTGCCCTATGAATAATTATACAAAAACGACATCTTTGTTTTTAAGCCGAGACTTTAACTTTCAATCTAAATTTGATGTTCAACCTATCAACGGGCTTGGAAACTTGTGGTCTATGAGCAGAAAAGAGCGTAAAGAAAAATATAAGGCACAAAAATAATAAAAAATCTAAGCACCCAATCTACTATTGCCAACTAAAGGGCGGGAAGATATTTATCTCACCCGCCCCTTTTTATAAACACCTCAGGTTACCATGAAATACACATTTTAACCACTCGATATTAAATGCCTAAGGTGCTTATTTTTTTACCAAGCATATGAGAAGCCGAGGGTGCCGCTATATGATTGATAATTTGAGCCAAACGTGTATTTGCCGTTTGCATAGCTTGTTATTTTAGAAGTAAACCAATAACGCCCGCCAAGCTCAATGCGTCCAAGTGTTGTATCTTTGCTTGTCGTCTGTTTGTCTAATCCTGTAATCTTCACTT
>CADBSM010000036.1 GCA_902797315.1 uncultured Pseudomonadota bacterium
CAAAGGTACATAAAAGAGTATTGTTGATGTTTGCTTTTAAAATAAAAGCGGATAACGTGCAAAGACGAAGTAAGGGCTCTTGCGCCGTGTACACCAAAGGTACATAAGCAAGAGCCCTTGCAAGTATTTGCTAGTTATACGCTTTTATTTAACTTTTTCAACTTGAGAAAATTCCAACTCCACCGGAGTGTAACGACCGAAAATAGAGACAGACACTTTAAGTCTTGCTTTTTCCATATCAACTTCTTCGACGACACCGACGAAAGAAGCAAACGGACCATCTGTCACTCTAACATTTTCACCGATTTCAAAGCTTGCAATCGTTTGCGGGCGCTCAACACCTTCTTCAATTTGTTTCATCAAATGTTCAACCTCTTTTTCGCTGATTGGCTGAGGTTTATTACGGCTGCCTAAAAAACCGCTAACACGAGGAGTATTTTTGACAACATGCCAGCTTTCGTCAGACATTTCCATTTTAACCAAGATATAACCTGGAAAGAATTTACGTTCGGCACTAACTTTTTTACCTTTTTTAATTTCGACAACATCTTCTGTCGGCACTAAAACGTCCAAGATTTTATCTTCCATCTTTTTTAAGACAGCTTGTTCTTTAAGCGATTCAGCAACTTTTTTTTCTGAGCCTGAATAAACATTCACAACATACCAACGTGCAGCCATTTTTATGCTCCCAATCCTAAAACAAGCTTAACGCCCCATGCCAAAACAACATCTACAGCAAAGAAGAAGACTGCCGCCAAAAAAACAATAAACAAAACAACTGTTGTGACTTGCGTTACTTCTTTTCTTTTAGGCCAAGTAATTTTTTTAACCTCTTGGCGCACTTGTCTAAAAAACTGTAATGGGCTGACTTTCACTTTTTTAAAATCCTATTCTAGTTATTACCTATTGTTTTTGTTTCAAAATGGCAGGGGCGGCAGGACTTGAACCCACGACACTCGGTTTTGGAGACCGATGTTCTACCAACTGAACTACGCCCCTATATTATTTTGAAGCAAAACGATTTGGCTTTATTGATACACACATATCATCTTAAAATCAAGCATTTTTTAAAGACTATATGCAAAATTTTGTTTTAAGCCTCAACTTCTGGTTTTGAGCGCTTACGTGCGAGCGGATCCAGAATTTTTTTACGCAGCCTCAAAGATTTTGGTGTCACTTCCAAAAGCTCATCAGCCTGAATATATGACAAAGCTTGTTCTAAGCTTAATTTTCTAGGTGGAATCAAGTCAATTGCTTCATCTTTGCCGGCAGCACGAATATTGGTAAGCTGTTTTGTTTTAGTTGGATTAACTTCAATGTCATTTGACTTTGTATGTTCGCCAATAATCATACCGACATAAACCGGACTATTATGTTCGATAAACATCGGACCTCTATCCTGAAGTTTCCAAAGCGCATAAGCTACTGCAGTTCCATTTTCAGATGAGATTAAAACACCCGTACGTCTACCTTCTATTTCACCTTTATAAGGTTCATAAGCATAGAAGATTCTGTTCATCACACCCGTACCTCTAGTATCGGTTAAAAATTCACTATGATAACCAATTAATCCACGAGAAGGCGCATGAAAAATTAAACGCACTTTATGACCAAGCTGCGAAGGAATCATTTCAGTCATTTCTGCACGTCTCAGGCCCATTTTTTCGACGACAGTTCCTGAAAACTCTTCATCGACATCAACGACTACTTCTTCAACCGGCTCTAAAAGCTGCCCGTTTTCATCTTTTTTCATCAAGACACGCGGGCGCGAAATAGAAAGTTCAAAACCCTCACGGCGCATTGTTTCGATTAAAACGCCAAGCTGAAGCTCCCCTCTGCCTGCCACTTCAAACGAATCCGTTCTGTCTGTCTGAGAAATTTTCAAAGCGATGTTGCTTTCAGCTTCTTTTTGCAATCGATCCCAAATCATACGTGAAGTCACTTTATCTCCTTCACGTCCGGCAAGCGGTGAATCATTAACAGAAAATGTCATTGCAAGTGTCGGCGGATCAATCGGCTGAGCTTTAATAGGTGTATCAACAGCATAATCGCAAATTGTATCAGCGACTGTTCCTTTTGCAATACCTGCAACAGCGACAATATCGCCGGCGTGAGCTTCATCTAAAGAGACACGTTCCAAACCTTTATAGGCCAAAATTTTTGCTATGCGCGTCTTTTCAACTTCGCCATGTTCGTTTATCACCTTCACAGGATCATTTAACTTCAAACTTCCAGACCAAATTTTTCCAGTCAAAATACGACCCAAAAACTTGTCACCCTCAAGGGTTGTTACAAGCATTGAAAAAGGCTTATTTTTTTCACATTTTGGTTCGCTAACATATGAGAGAATAAGCTCAAACAAAGGAGTCAAATCTTTTTTCTCATTGTTTAAATCTTGAACAGCCCAACCGTTTCTTCCTGAAGCATACAAAACCGGAAAATCAAGTTGTTCATCTGAGGCATTCAAGCTCACAAACAAATCAAAAATTTCATTTAAAACCTCATCGGGACGTGCATCTGGTTTATCTGCCTTATTAATCACAACAATCGGTTTCAAACCTATTTTCAAAGCCTTGCCGAGCACAAATTTTGTTTGAGGCATTGGACCTTCTGACGAATCAACCAAAAGGACCACCCCATCAACCATGGAAAGGATTCGTTCTACTTCGCCGCCAAAATCAGCGTGTCCCGGGGTGTCAACAATATTGATATGATTTCCATTCCATTCAACAGATGTACATTTTGACAAGATTGTAATACCGCGTTCACGTTCCAAATCATTGCTGTCTAAAACACAATCGACAACTTTTTGATTGTCGCGGAATGTACCGCTTTGTTTCAGCAAGGCATCGACAAGGGTTGTTTTGCCATGGTCAACGTGAGCAATAATGGCAATATTACGCATACTCATTCTTTTATTCTCTCTATTGTTTCATTCCAAAATTTTTGTTAGCTATAAACGCATTTTTTTAAGATTTCAAGCAGAAAATCTATTTAAAATGCAGAAAACGGTGCCTTTGAAGGGCACCGTTTTCTTATTTTTAAGGTTTAACATGTTCTAAAAAGTTGCTTCAACCATGCAATGGTCGAAAACATCTAGAGCAAATTACTTCAGCTCCAGGACTACCTTACCGTTGTGGCTGATGGTCAGGACCTCGTTCTGAAGAACGAAGGTATAACCGTCAACAACGGTAGAAAATCTTCCGCCTTTTTTATTGGACCAAGACCACTGGTCGAGACTTTCGTTTCGGATAGACCGAACGCAGTCATTACCAACGTAATACTTG
>CADBSM010000037.1 GCA_902797315.1 uncultured Pseudomonadota bacterium
CGCACGTGAAGATTCGTCATATTTAATTTTTTCAACAATATCATGCTCTGCCTGCTTGAACTGTCTGTCATACATTGCTTTATATATCAGTTTATAATCTTCTTTTGATAAATCTTTAATTTTTTTCGCAGGAGAAATGCTTAAAATGGCCTGTTTTTCTTCTTTGCTTAAACGGAGCATGGCAATGTCACCTTTTTCATTTTTAATTGGATGTTGCTCAAGATATTCCAGTCGCTCACCCAATGTGGCATCCAAATTATTATCAGATCCAAGCACGACATCAAATGTTCTAGCCAATGTTTGAGCTGCAGCAACAACGCTTGCAGCACCAGTCTTTTTATTCAAGCTTCCGTTTCGAATCGCTTCATCAACCATATTATACAAACCATCTGAAGCTTCATAAGCCTTTCTAAAGTTTTCAAATTTTTGGTTAAAGTTTGCGGCATCAAGCAAATCTTGTTGATTTGAAAGCAACTTTTGAGCCTCATTTTTATGTTTTCTGATATATTCTTTATCGCTAATAGGAAGCTCTTTACCTTTTTTGACAGCATCTTCCTCCATTTGTTCCATCAAACGCATTTCAAATTCGGCATAATCCTGCGTTGAAAGCTTAAGTTTCGCCGCCTGTAACATTTTATCCATTTTAGCTGGTGCCAGGCTAATACCTGTCGGCACAATACCCTTTTCAGCACAAGCAACAAGCCATGTCATTTTATCACAATTGGGAATGTTCTTCAAATTAAGGTGCGTAATACCAGTTTTTTGGATTTCACCCACAAAATCACCTAAAATTGTTGCATCCATCGGCTTTCCGCCTGGTGTAGCATACCCAAAACAGAACATGCCATTTTTATCTTGTGACGCATAAAAACGATACGAATATGTCGGATTATAAACTCCTGGCTTTTTAGGATCTTCTTTACCATCATTTTTATAATTTTCTGGATCTTCTTTATCATAAACACTGAAGACATAAGTTCTTCGACCACCGATTTTTCTGGTGTGTTCCCAATAAGAACGATTTCTTTTTTTATGCAAATCTTTTTCTAAATAATTGCGCATATTTTGGCAAAAGCCATCAAGCGATAGTTTATTCCCAGCACTTTTAACAGGCGCCTGTGAAGTGCTTTGATTCGGTATTTCTTCTTGTAAAGAAGGCTCTGAGAGATGATAACTTTCAGGTTCATACCCGCTGTTGTCATTTTCATCTTCGCTTGGTTTTGGACCAGGATTTTCAGACATTAATTTCGCCTGATTTTTTTGATATTTTTCCATCAGCTCTTTGAGTTTTTCATCAACATCAATTTCACCATTTCTTCTTGGCAAATCAAGTCCAAATGTCGAAAAGCCGTATTTGTGGCAGAATTCCATAATACGAGCAAATTTTTCTTCATCTTGGTTTTTAATCACATCTTCATCGATACGCACTTGACCCATCATGTGCTTATGATCGCCGTCGCATTTTAGTGCGGACAACCCAAATTTTGTTCCATCTTCTAAAGTACATTCAAGCTCAAGCTGTTTTGTTTTACCTGCAACATCATATTCTTCAGGCTCAATATCTGGCTTGCGATACGGTACTTCTTTAATTTGCATATTGACCTTTTTATCTTCTCCATTAATTGCCTGCATTCTAACACGAAACAAAACGGCAAGCTCTGGTCCATATGCATTTTGTTCATCTTGCAATAAAGGCATATAGGCATCTAATTCTTTTTTAATGTCATCAACTTCTTTTTTGTCTGCTTCATCAACTTCTGCTGTTTGAAGCTTTTGACGCATCTTTTCAATCTGTTGTTTAATGCTGTCGGCAGAATATTCTTCAAAGTTATGATTAACCTGTGTCATTTCCAAATATGTATTAGCCATTTTACAAACACTCCTTCAGTGGTAAACTTTCGGAAAAGATATCACATTTTTTTAAAATGTGCAAGCATTTTGTCAAGCATTTTTTTCAAAAACATAAATACGTATTTTAGCCATACCATAAACTCGTTCTTCAATCAAATCAAAAGCGTCAGCCAGAAATATTTCTTCATTTTTGCGGCTTTCAACAACGCAAACTGTGCCTTTTTTTAAAGCACCTTTTAACAAAAGCTGTTCAAAAGCTTTTTCATTTAAGCCCTGATCATATGGCGGATCAGAAAAGATAAAATCAAATTTTTGATGAAAAGGCTTTAAATTTCGAACATCTGTTTTGATAAACTCAATTTTGTTTTTTTCTTTTTCAAAAAGTTGAATATTCTGCAAGAGCGTTTGTGTATTGATATCTACAAAACAAACTTTTTGGGCACCTCTTGAAAGTGCTTCTAAACCCAAAGCGCCCGTACCAGCAAAAATATCTAAAACACTTTTACCTTCCATAGATCCAAAATGAGAATATAAAATACTGAAAAGAGCTTCCCTAGCCCTGTCTGATGTTGGTCTAACAGATAGATTTGAGGGTGAGTAAATCTGCTTAGCTCGATATTTTCCGGCAATAATTCTCACAATTCAAACCTTCCGCCAAGTTGTTCTTTTAATACTTTAAATGGCACTTCTTTCAATTCACCTTTTTTCAAATTTCCAAGCTGGAAGGGTCCATATGAAATTCTGATTAACCTCGCAACTTCTAGACCGGCAAACTGCATCAATTTTCTAATTTCCCGATTTTTGCCTTCATTTAAACTGACCGTCAGCCAAGTGTTTGTACCTATTTTTTCATCAATGGTGATTTTGACCTTACCATATGAAATGCCGTTAATACTTACACCTTGTTCGATATTTTTGAATTTTTCTTCATTGATTTGCCCATGCACACGAACACGATATTTTCGAGACCATGCATTTTGAGGCAATTCAAGTTCACGCGACAAAGCGCCGTTATTCGTCAGCAAAAGCAACCCTTCCGAGTTAAGGTCCAATCTTCCGACACTAACAACCCGAGGCATATGAGGCGGCAAATTTTCAAATACAGTTGCTCTTCCTTTTTCATCTTTATGTGTTGTCACAAGCCCGACAGGTTTATAATAAATCCACATTCTGGTTTGTTCCAGCGCTGGCAATTTTTCACCATCAAACAAAATAGTTTCATTGCCTTCAACATTAAAAGCAGGTGTTTCAACAGTTTGACCATCAACAGTTATTCTGCCCTGCAAAATATATTCTTCAGCCTGTCTTCGTGAGCAAACACCGCTCCTTGCCATAAATTTTGCCAATCTTTGCGCCATATTAACTTATCCTTATCCATTTTGCCCTACTATAGAGCAAATTAGATTAAAAATCAAAGGGTATTTATGACAAGCGAAGAATATATGCTTTTGGCTCTTAAAGAAGCGCAAAAAGCAGCAAAACTAGATGAAGTTCCTGTCGGCGCCGTCTTGGTTGATAACAAAAGCGGAAAAATTATTGCTCGGGCACACAACAAAAGCGAACATGGACTTGATCCAACAGCACATGCCGAAATTCTTGTTATTCAAAAAGCCGTCAAAAAACTGGCTGTAAAGCGTTTGTGGAATACGTCGTTGTATGTCACGTTGGAACCTTGCACAATGTGTGCTGCCGCAATCTCTTTTGCCCGCATTGAAAAACTTATTATCGGCGCTTTAGACCCTAAAGGCGGCGCAGTGCAGAACGGTGTACATTTTTTTGAAAATCAAACCTGTCATTTCAAACCACAAATTATCACCGGTATTTTGGCTGACGAATCAGCTCAAATGTTGAAAGATTTTTTCAAAGCTAAGCGACATTCTAAAGCCTGTTCACAAAATTAAAAAATTTTTTTTACCTAAACTCTCCCTCATTTTCTAAGGCATTTGCCCAAAACAAAAAGAACAAACAAAGAACAGTTAATAATTTCCTAAAATTTTCCATTGATTCCCATAAAATACCATGATATACCATAATCATAATTGAATTTATCGGGAGATATGGTTTTGAGAAAAACGTTCCTTTTTATGGACACCATTTACAACAAGGTCGATTCTAAGGGCCGTGTTTCTCTGCCTGCAGACTATCGAGCTATTGTTAAAGAGCTTGGCACTGAAATTGTTTGTTATCGAAGCTTAATTTCGCCTTGCATTGAGGGCTGTGCTGAAGATTTGCTTGAAAAACTTGCCGCCGAAATTGAAGATTCAAATGACTTTTTTTCTCAAGCTCAAGATGATTTAACAAACCTTATTTTCGGCGATGCCAGACGTTTTACATTTGACAGTACCGGACGCATTGTTTTAAGCGAAAAGCTTTTAACGCATGCTGGCATCACAGACACCGCTGTTTTTGTTGGTAAAGGACGCAAATTTCAGATTTGGAATCCCGAAAACTGGGCAGCTGAAGAAAACCGTATTAGAGCCGAAGTTTTAAGCAAAAGACCTATCTTGAACGTTCGCAAAACGGGAGAACATATATAAAATGTTTGAGGCTCAAAAACATATTCCCGTTATGCTTTCTGAAGTTTTAGATGCTTTACATCTGCAAGAGGGCGGTATATATGTAGATGCAACTTTCGGCAACGGTGGTTACACACAAGCCATTCTCGACAAGGCCAACTGCAAAGTCATTGCCCTTGACAGAGACCCATCTGTCTTAGAACGCGCACAAGAATTAAAGCAAGTATATGGTTCGAGATTTGAGTTCATACAAGGCTGTTTTTCAAATATTTCAAGCCTGATTTCTTGTCCGGTTGACGGTGTTGTTTTTGATATTGGTGTTTCTTCGATGCAAATCGATCAAGCTGAACGCGGTTTTTCTTATTCAAAAGAAGCTAAGCTTGATATGCGCATGTCTTTGTCTGGTTTAAGCGCCTATGATCTTGTCAATACTTATGACCAAAATGAACTTGCTGACATCATATACACCTTTGGTGAAGAAAAAAAAGCGCGAAAAATTGCTCAAAAAATTGTTTTGGCTCGCACACAAAAACCGATTGAAACAACAACTGAACTTGCCGAAATTATTTACGGTGTTTTGCCTATTAAATTCGGACAAACAAATCCGGCAACACGAACTTTTCAAGCTCTCAGAATTGCTGTAAACAATGAGCTTGAAGAACTTAAAAATGGCCTTCAAGGCGCCCTTTCAATTTTAAAAAATGGTGCACGATTGGTTGTTGTCGATTTTCATTCATTAGAAGATCGAATTGTTAAAAACTTTTTCAAAAACAACGCCCCTCGCAAAGTACATATTTCACGTTACAAAGAGGCAGAAAAGACTTTAGATAAACCTTTTTCGTTTGTTTCGGATGTAATTTTGCCTCAAGCTCAAGAAATTTTATCAAATCCACGCGCGCACTCGGCAAAACTGCGCTATGGCATTTTTAAAACAGGAGAAGCCCATGATTAACACAAAAACAGCCTTAACTGCTTTATGGTTCACCCTCACATGTTTTGTGATTTTCGGATGTTTTATTCTCAAAAACCAAGTGCACGAATTGGAAACAGAGTTGAAACGTATCAATCAAAATATTACTGCCGATGTACGCAATATTCACGTCTTAAAGGCCGAGTGGGGGCGCCTAAACACGCCTGAGCGTCTGAGAAAGCTGGCTGCTGAACACATTTCTTTAAATAAAATCAGGGCTGAACAAATTATTAACTATTCTGCGTTACCATTTAAAAATGAACCATCTTCTGTTGCACTAGCTTCGTCACGTGCTCCAACAGAATACAAAAGATTAATCAAAACGCAGCGTTAATAGAGACTAGAAAGTGTTATCGATTGGAATATCTAAAAACAACAAAGCATATGACTTTAGAGATAAACATTCTCTAAATATTTCAAACATCATGTTTGAAGAAACCTATAATACTGCAGCTCTTGAAATTTGCCGCAAGCGCATGAATCTTGCCATTGTTTTATTTGGCTTGATATATTTGATTATTTCTATACGCATTTTTATTGTTTGTTTACCTCACGGCATTGAAATCAGCTTACCAGAAGATGGTTTATACGAACGCGAAATTTTGGTTAAAGCGCCTATTTCTCGAGCCGACATTGTTGATAGAAACGGCATTGTGATTGCAACATCTCTGCCGACGGTTGATTTGTATGCCAACCCAAAAAAGATACAAGATGCAAAAGATGCTGCCGAAAAACTCTCGCTAGTCTTTCCTGAAATTAAATATGAAGATTTATATACCAAATTAACTAAAAAAAGCACCTTTGTCATGATTAAACATGATTTGTCACCTGCCAAACAATCTGAAGTTAATGCTCTTGGTATTCCCGCCTTAGAATTTCAGACAAGTGAAAAGCGTGTTTATTTGCATGACAACCTATTTGCACATGTTCTAGGATATACGAATATTGACAATATCGGTCAAGCAGGCATTGAAAAATATATGCACAAACGCCTAACAGAATCGACAAAGCCATTAGAACTCACCATTGACATGGGAGTTCAAGACACCATACGCCAAGAGCTTTTGGCCGCTGTTGAAAAGTTCAGCGCGGCAGGAGCCGCCGCCGTTTTAATGGATGTTAACACGGGTGAAGTGATTTCGATGGTATCTTTACCTGATTACAATCCAAACATCAGCATTCCCTTGGGCGACAAAGCTTTATTTAACTTTCCGACATTGGGCACTTATGAACCCGGCTCTGTTTTCAAAACATTTAACACGGCGCTTGGTTTAGAAAGCGGCAAAGTCAAAGTCACAGACAAATTCGATGCAACGAAACCGATTACGATACAAAGGCGCAAAATCAGCGATTATCGTGGAGAAAACCGATGGCTGACAGTGGGTGAGGTTTTGATACACTCTTCCAACATTGGCTCAGTACAACTTGTTTCACGCGTTGGGCGTAAAGATCAGCGCAAATTTTTAGAAAACCTTGGTTTTTTCGAACCTATTAAGCAGTTAGAGATTCCTGAAAAAGGACAACCAATTTTTCAAAGCAAAAACAACTGGTCAGACATTACAATGGCAACAGTTTCTTATGGACACGGAATTTCAGTGACACCCATGCATGTTATCACGGCTTTTTCAGCTTTGATGAATGGTGGCATTTATCGTACACCGACGCTTATCAAATCTGATATGCCCAGACCCTCTAAACGCGTTCTATCAGAGCATGTCTCTAAAATGATGCGACCTTTGTTGCGCGATGTTATCTTATATGGATCTGGCAAAAAAGCAGAAGTCAATGGCTATGAGGTAGCAGGCAAAACAGGTACAGCACAAAAAGTTGTTAATGGCAAATATATCGAAAAGTGCGTTACAAATTCTTTTCTTTCTGTCTTTCCTGCTTCTAATCCGCGTTATGCCCTTTTAGTTATTATTGATGAACCCAAAGCCATCAAAGAAACATATGGTTTTAATACCTCTGGTTGGAATGCTGCGCCGACTGCCGGCAAAATTATATCTGAGATTGCGCCGCAATTAGGTTTAAAAGCAAATTTTGACATCAACACCCAACGTGCACACATTAAAGCCATGCGTTAAAAGAACTCATGCTCATATTTTGATTATGCACAACCTATTTAGGTTGAAAAATAAAACTTTTGATCAGATTTTTGGGACTTTTTTACATTTTCTTATTGAAATGTTTACTTTTATTGCTTATGTTACTTTTTGTATTAGTTGTATTGCAATTAAGTTTTCGTGAATGTTCACGAAAAAATGTTATTAAACCCATATGGAGAAAATATATGAAAAAACTTTTAGGTTTGTTTTGCGCAATGGCTATGTTAGCTGGTTGCTCTTCTGTTAATTCAAACGGTGGTTTGTTTGGCGGTGCTGACTGCGAAGCTAAAGAAGCTCGTGATTTCTTAGCAAATGCTGAAGATCGTGTATTCTTTGCTTTGGATAGTTCTGCTTTAACACCAAACGCTCAAGAAGTTTTGGATACACAAGTTAACTGGTTAACAGCTAAACGTCATGACAAAGTTAACGTTATTGTTCAAGGTTACTGCGATGAGCGTGGTACACGTGAATACAACTTAGCTTTGGGTGAACGCCGCGCTAACGCTGTTAAAGAATATTTAGTTTCTCACGGTGTTGATGCTGACCGCATCGCTACTATTTCTTATGGCAAGGAAAGACCTGCTGTATTAGGTAGCAACGAAGCTGCTTGGGCTCAAAACCGTCGTGCTGTTACAGTTGTTCGTACAAGCGACATGTAATCTCAGCGCATAAGATTAAAACGCATTCTTTGATTGAAGAATGCGTTTTTTTTATTGAGAATAATAAAGTTTTCATTTATATATATAGAAGATTGATAAAATTGAAAAGAGGTAAAATATGAAAAAAACATTTTTAAGCTTTGTTTTTGCAGGCTTGATTTCTGCTGCTTTTCCCCTTCATGCCCAAGATCTTGGTATTATTCAAGACCAAATCAATGAGATTAAAGAGGAAATGGTCATTATCAATCGCAAGCTATATCGCGACAAAACAGACTCTTCTATCAGTGTTACATCAAGCGGAACAGCAAATTTCGGAGAATATGATGAAATTATTCGAAATTTAAATGGCAAAATTGATGAACTTGAGTTCAAAATTAAGCAACTAGATGAGAAGATTAATACTCTCAGCAAGGATATTGACACGCGTTTTAACATGATCGAGGGCAAACCTATTGCGGCAGCCACAGGTTCAATTGATACCACGCCAAAATTTGGTCCCGCTATTGCAAACGGTGCGCCGCGTTCAATTGTTGGAGACGAGATTACATCAGGCTCATTAAATGACTTAGGAGGATCTGCCTCATCAGCTGAAGATCTTTACACGCAAGGCTTAGAAGCCCTCAAATATGGGGATAGCGCTTTGGCCGAACAAAATTTTCAGCTTATTTTGAATAAATATCCTTCAAACACGCTTGCTGGCAATGCGCAGTATTGGCTTGGCGAGGTTTATTATAAGGAAAAGAATTTTGCCAAAGCTGCCGTTGCCTTTGGCAAAGGATACGAATCTTACAAAAACGGCAATAAAGGCGCCGACAGCTTGTACAAGCTTGGACTATCTATGTCTCAGCTAGGCAAAAAAAGTGAAGCCTGCTTGGCTTTCAAAAACTTACCGACAGAATTTCCAAAAGCTTCAGCTGATTTAAAACAAAAGGCCAAGACACAAGCTTTGCAGCTTGGATGCAAATAGTTCATGTTTTCAGATTTTTTACAAAAGCATCAAATAAAACAAAAGACGATTGCTGTTGGTGTATCCGGCGGGGCAGATTCGCTTGCTCTTGTGCTTATGGCACAAGAAGAGCTTTTTCCTTTAGGCTTTAAGATTGTTGCCTTAACTGTTGACCACGGACTACGTCCAACATCTCAAAAAGAGGCTGCTTATGTTGCCCGGGTGATGAAAAAACACAACATTGAACACCATATTCTTATTTGGTGCGGCAAAAAACCGAACACAGGCATTGAAGAGGCGGCAAGATTGGCTCGTTATCAGCTGATTGAAGAATGGTGTCAAAAAAATGAGATTGAAGTTTTGATGACGGCCCATCATTTATATGATCAGGCGGAAACTTTTTTCATGCGCCTAGAGCGTGGAAGCGGTTTAGACGGTTTGTGCGGCATGAAAGAGGTGACAAATTATCAAAACCTCAAAATTCTTCGTCCGCTTTTACACACAGAGCCGGAAAAGCTCAAAAAATATTTAAATAGACGTCATATTTCATGGATTGAAGATGAAAGCAATGAAGATTTACGATTGCTTCGCGTCAAAATTAGAAAATTTTTGCCTTTATTTGAAGAAAAAACGGGTATCAGCCCTTTAAAAATCGTACAGACAATGTCAAGGCTTCAGTCATCACGTTTTTACTTTGAAAACACGATTGAGAAGTTATTTAAAAACAACATTAAATCTTATGATGGTTTAGCTTTTAAATGTCAGGCAGATTTTTTTCTGTCTTTGGAAGAAGAAATCAGTTACCGATTGCTTGGGCTTTTAATCAAAAAAATTTCACAAGCTGATTATGCCCCAGAGGCTGAAAAAATTTTCAAGCTTTTAGCAAAAATGCGCCAAGCCGACTTCAAATCTGCCACTTTAGGACATTGTCAAACAATTAAAAAAGAAGGCTTTTTTTGGTTTTTACCCGAAAAGGTGCAAAGCACTGCATACTCGAAAAAAAAGTGGGCAGAATATTTAAATCAAAACCCCATTTATCAAAAACAAAAATTGCCTTTAGGTTTAAAAAAGTTGCTACTTACAAAATAAAGCTCTGCCACAAAAAGGTGCAGAGCTTTATTTTCAGGCCAATTTCATTAAGGCATCACAATAGATTTCATTTGGGCTAATTTTTAAAAGCGTTACATTAATCGTCTTTTTTTGCAAATAAAGATAGACTGCTTTTTTATCCCAGACAATAACATCAAAGGAGCGTCCGCTTTCTTCAATTTTGCCGCAAAGACCTTTGCTTTCAACATCATGTTGTTTCAATCTGGTTGCTATTTTGCCAATGGGTTTGATCGAGACAACTTTTATATCTTTCAACAGATAGACTTTTGAAGGCTTTATAACATTAACCTTAAACGAAAGCCATACCAACACAATTCCAAAATAAGCGCTTAGAAGCATAATGACGATAGCAACATTCCGATAAAGATTGTCACAAAGATGTGAAAGAATAAAGATTGTCACAAAGCTTAAATCAAGGACAAATAAGCTGTCCAACAATTTTGCAGGCACATACTTATTCAAGCCGCTCACAAAAAACAAGCCTATATGCACAAACACAAAGATAATAGGCAACCAAAGGGTTACAAAATTTTCCATATACATCAAAAAATATATTAAACATCAAAATAAATTATTGGCTTGGTTATGACACGATTCTTTGTTTTTGTCAACATTTTTTTAAGAAGATATTTGAAAGTTGTATAGAGATGAGATGCCAAAACAAGTTCAGCATGACAATTGAGTGATATTTGAGCATGTCAATTGAGGGGGTGAGGCATCTATTTTAACCTGCTGAGTGCCTGATTATAGGCTCTAATACTTGCTGCGCCGATTGGCTTTAAGATGTGCTCATAATTTAAGAGCTTAAAGACGAGATAATCTTTTTCCAAGGGCTTGCCTGCGATTGATTTCATAACCGTTGCAACATAAAAATCATTAAGCGCCTTGCCCAAATCTTGCCCGAAATATTTTTTTTGAATTTGTTCAAAGTGGCTCAAAATCTCAGATTTTCGTTGTTGGTAATACGCAATCAGCTCTTGTTCACTGATTGAAAAATTTTGAACAGGTTTTATCAACCACTTATTTTGTTTAATGGAATAAAGCTGTGTAAAATCAACCTGTCTTGAAGAAATTTTAATATCAATCAGCCTTTTATGAAAGGTAAACCTATATCCCTGATAAATCAAGCCGTTGAGCTGTGTTGCCAAGAAAAGGTCAAGATGTTTTCTGTCTTTGGCAAGCTCTTTTGAGGATTGATTATGAACCTCAATTCTAAGGTCAATATCAGACCTGTCATGATAAAAATAGCCGGCAGAAGACCCTGTTAAACAGATATCTTTCACTTCAAGCCCTTCAACATCTGCAACTGTTTCAGCCACAACTTTGTTGCAAATTTTCAAAAGAGCTAAGCGCACATCTTCAAACATAACATTATTTTGATCAAAAATCCATGGTGCCAAGGTTTTTTGCGGTGTTAAAAGACGGTGCACAGTTGCTTGCAAATCAAATTTTGTCATGAACTGCCCCCGACAAATAATAGCATTCTGATTTAATGATTTCTTTTTGGAAATGCTGTCTAACCCCAAAAACATCTAAAGCTTGAAGCAAAGCGCCTTCAAGGCAAAAAGGATCTGTTTTTTGTAAAGCTTGCGACTTTTGTTCAAAATCTAAAAAATATTGCTTAATCACTTCACAGCTTTGAGGGGTATAGAAACCCGCCTCGTTTTTTTCTAAATCATCAAGATGAACATGAAAATCATCGTTTAGTTTAACATATTCAGCCATTAAAAAATCAACATCAAACTCAAATTTTTTAAAAACCGGCGCAACATTCCATTTGCCATACATCACTGACCAATTTGGCTCTTCAAGTCTTTGAGATTGAAGCTCAAAAAAAACCTGATGATTATAAAGCTTAAAAACATAGCCTCTTTTGACCAAAGAAGAAGAAATGCGCTTTAACACGGCTTCTTCCAAATTTGTTTTTAAGATAATGGCAACAAAAATCGGGCTGTTTGAATGATGAATACCTGAGCAAACAGCTCCAAAGCACACAACATCTAAAATGTCTGCTTTGATAAAAGACAAAAGCTCTTGCTTGATAAAAGGCAGACAGCGCTTGAAAAAAGCGCTGACATCTGCGTGCATTTTGTTTTGATAATCAAAAATATCGCGCGGCAGCATCATGCTGTTTTCAAGCAATGGTGCCAGCATATCCCGCGCGCTATTTTGTGAAAGCTCCATGACCAGACTTTTTAACTTCCATTACATACAGCATTTTGTGTAACCATTAGAGCATGTGATCCACTGAGCCTCTGATTGATCTGAGGCACACCACGCTTCAGAAACCTCTTCCATGTATCCTGGACACCCACAAGTGGTTGTGCTACCGCCACTGCCACTGCCGCAGGCTGAAGGAATCACTATCTCAACACGGGAACTTTTAGTTGAGCCATTGTTCGTCCAACAACAGTCTTTATGTGTGTTGCAATCTGAAACGCACTTTGTCATATAATAACAAACATCACTGTCAGCAGTGTTTGTATCACAACCATTCAGACCGGGGTTTCCTCCTCCAGACCACTCACGCCAGCACGCGTCAAAGCACTCGCAACATTCTTCCATATGCTGATCTTCAGCCTCGCGTCCCATACATTCTAATGGATTGTCCCATGAAATTGGCGTGACCGGCGGTGTTGTTTGGTGATAGTAGCAGGTATGTGTTTGACCACCGCACGTAAATGTTCTTGCTTTGTTGTAATAATCTGTCTGCGTACTGCTTTCAGAAGATCTGCAAGAGCAATCTTCGTGATAATAGCAGGTGTGTGTTGTACCTCCGCACGTAAATGTTCTTACTTTGTTGTAATAATCTGTCTGCGTAGCGCTTTCATCTGATGCGCAAGAGCAATCTGGACCCTCACACTTATAGCAGTCAATTGTTGTGCCCAAATCTGTTGTCACTTCTGTGACCGAGCCGCAAGAATAGCCATCAGGTGCGTCTGAGGTTGAAGCATAATATCCTTCAAAATCCTCACATCTTGTTCTGCAATCTTCATTGCTTAAAGCATAACATGTAATGGTTGATGTGCCAGACTTGTGGCTTGAACTGCTGCATTTTTGGCAATCATGCTCTTTGGCGCTATTGCATTGAGCCAATGTCTTTTTATTGTAATATGCACAATCGTTTGGAACGCAATATTTGAGACCGGTTGATGAGTTTGTTGCCTCATGATAACCTTCAGAGCATGTAATATTTGTATAGCGTTCTTCCTTGCGTTCGCATTTTTCATTATAGATATAGCATGTTGAACCAGCCGGCACAGAGCCTGTCGGTAAATTAGACTTGGAATACGGATAGAATCTTATCTCTCTACATTCGCTTATTTTTTCACAACCTTCGCATGTGCGGCACGTTAAAGAGCCAAAAGTTTGTTTGTCTTTTTCGATATATCCATCGCCGCATTCGGCTTCCTGATACGGTGATTTACAGCTCACATCATAACACTCTTGTGTGCCAGATGGAACTTTGTTGGCTGTGTATTTTGTATATGAAAATGCTGTTGTATTTGATGGTTGAGATGTTGCATAGCCCGATACACAACCTGTGATTTCTCTACAAACACCAGGGTTTGAACACGTAAATGGATCCGGACACTGCGCATAATAGCCTTTTGTTTCATCACAGTTTGGCTGCAGACAAACTTCAATTGTCAAATAATAATCATTATCGCATTCCATACAGCTATATGTCGATCTGTCATAAGAAGCACCTGTGCAGCCCTCAGAACCTGCCTGATAATGATCCCAACCATCTGGACAACAAGTGCGCGGACTATCATCCTCCTCGCATTTTCGGCAGGTCAAAGAACCAAAAGTTTGTTTATCCTTTTCTACATTATAGCCCGTACAAGATGCCTCTTGATATTGCTCACTACAGCTCACATCATAACATTTTTTGCCTCCAAGTGTGTATTCCGTATAAGAAAACGCCGTACCTGTCGGCTTAGATGTTGAATAGCCCGTTGCACAGCCTGTGATCCAATGACAAGTCACACCACCAAGAGTCTTGCTTTGAGTTGTAAACTTCGAATCTGTATAAGGTGTTGTTCTTGAGCCATCTTTGTTGCTGTTGCAGCCCACGACAGGATAGCAGCCGTCTTGACTTGTACCATAGGTAAAATGCTCGTCCGAATTGTCAGAAACATAGCCGTCTCCGCAACCAGATGTCATATAACAACCTCTATCTTCTACACAAGAATAACCTGTCGGACACTGGGCATAATAGCCTTTGTCTTCATCACATCGACAAAGCCCGCAAGTGTACCCTCCGAGTGTTTTTTGAGAATACATGTCATGAACAACATCACACTCTTGCACATAACCCGATGCACAACCTGTAATCCAATGGCAGGTTACACCGCCGAGAGTTTTGCTTGTTGTAGCAAATTCCAAATCCGTATAAGGTGTTGTTCTTGAACCGTCTTTGGTGCTGTTGCAGCCCACGACAGGATAGCAGCCGCCTTGAGCGGTGCCGTAGGTAAAATGATTGTCCGATGTGTCGGTTGTGTGTGAAGGCGCGCAGCCTTTTTGTTTGTAGCACACGCCAAAAGATGTTTCAACCTCTTCATACTCAACACCTTCTAAGCGATTTTCAGCCGTAACATAACCGTTGGCCTCATCACAAACGCATGTGTCTGAATTTGGTGCAGAGGTGGTTGTTCCCTCAGGGCAACGTTCACAAACATAACGTGTCTGACCTTCCGTATCATCACACAAACCATATAAAGTTTCTTTTGTATAAAAGGGCGGATCGCATCTTTCCTGGCTTTCATCCCAGCCCTGTTCATCATCATGCGGACATTTGTTGCATTGATAACAATCGTAGCCACAGTTGTTTTGACCCACAATTTGATGTCCGTGTTTGCAATTGAGCGTTGTCGATGAATTGCTCGGGCAAGCGCTGCAAGCTTCAGCACACAGCGTATATAAAGGGTTGCTCGGACAATTGACTATTTTTAAGCACCATGATTGCTTGCCGCTTAAAGTAAAGCCCATATCAACACATGTTGCATTAATACATTTTTTGTAACGCGCATCAAAGGGACATCTCACATCTGTGCCTGTTTCACATTCAATATCCAGCTCATAACCTAATTCAGTACAATCCGGCAACGGGTCGCAATTTATCTCTGCTGCCTGAACATAAGACACAACGCCAGACAAAAACACTGCCGACATAAACAGCTGAAAAACTTTTCGGGTTATTTTGATGTCCATATATCTTCCCCTTTAATTATATGCGCACTAAAACTTTTATACAAGCTGTTATCCAGCTGTATTTTATCTTCTGTTAAGTTTATGAGAAAAAAAACAAAAAGTAAAGCCAAAAGATAAAAAGCTTGCATTTTTTTTGCAAGCTTCTATCTCAATAAATGACAAAGCCTTTAATCTTTGTGTCTGAATGTGATGCGTCCTTTGGTTAAATCATAAGGGGTCATTTCAATATCAACCTTGTCGCCAACCATCACACGAATTCTGAATTTACGCATTTTTCCCGCCGTGTGCGCTAAAATTTCAACCCCGTTTTCGAGTTTAACCCGAAACATCGCATTCGGCAATTTTTCAATAACCTCACCGGTCAGTTCTAACAGTTCTTCTTTGCTCATAAAAACCTCTTCATATTATCAATTTTTATACTCTATAACCTTCTTTTTTTTGATTTGCAATTATTTTTTTAATTTTACAAACTTTATCTCAAAAGTTGTTCCTTTTTTCAAAGCGCTTGAAACAGATATGCTGCCCTTATATTTTTCAACCAAAGACTTAACAATTGCAAGCCCCAAACCCGTTCCCTGATATTTGTCTGTTTGTCCTTTCGAATAAAAAGGCTCAAAAATATGCGACACTTTGTCGGGTTCTATACCCACACCATTGTCTTTGACTTGAATAATCACACTCGTTCTGTCTTTTAAAACCTTAAAAACAAGCTTTCCGCCACTAGGCATTGCCTTAAAAGCATTTTGAGACAGATTTAAGATAATCATCTTAAAGTCGGCAATATGTGCTTTGATTTGGCAATCTGTCGGCAAAAATTCATAACTGATGCCAATGCCATGACGCTTAGCCTCATAATCAAGAAGTTGCATCACATCTAAAATGCTTTCCTGAACATTTAAAATGTTATATTCATCAGAACTTGGACGCACTAAATTAAGCAGCCTTTCCGGCATAGCAATACTATCAACCAGTTGCTCATCAATCAGTTTCAGGTATTTAATGGTTTGAGCGTCTTGTTCTTCTTGATTTGCGGTGTTTTCTCTTAAAGCCTCTACAATCATTTTAACTGAGCCTAAATTGTTTTTCATTTCATGCGCCACAGAGGTCGCTAAAAAGGCTAATGACGAAATTTTTTGCTCGTGCGAAAACTTGATGTCTCCGCTTAAATCGCGAAAAGATTCTATGAGCAAAGGTGTTTGAGATGCGCTCAGTTGAAGCTGTGCTGCATTAATAGACATTGGCTTGTTTTTAATGTTATGTACTACCCTCATCCTGTTGTTTTGCAACTTGCTCAATTCTCTAAGCGGACAATTTAAAATGCCGCTCGGACAAGGATTTTCATAGCCATAGACCTCATAACACTTTTGGTGTTTTTGTCCGTGTGCAAATTGATTGTTATAAACACTGTTCGACAACACAATGTTATAATCTTGATCCACAACCCTGATACCATCTGGCATGGCATCAATCAAAGACTGAAAGAAAAGTTCTGAATTTTTAATTTTGATAATATTATTTTCAACACTCTCTGTCATTTCATTAAAAGCTAGAGCCAGCGTGTCCAACTCATCAAAAAAAACTTGCTTTTTATCAACCTTAATTCGGCTTGAAAGTTTTCCTTCCCTGACATCTCCGGCGGCCTGTGTCAGATTTTTAATCGGCTCGACAACCCAGCGTTGCAACAAAAAACCTAAGACTAAAATCGAAAACAAACTTAAAAGCGAGCTGATACCAATAATTTTCATGCCCGCTAAAAATGCTTCGGATTGTTCATTAAAGTTCTTTTGCATCTGCTCATTTATTTTAAGTTCACTATTTAAGGCTTGTTGTTTATCAGACAAATCTCCAGCCAAATTTTCAGACATTTGAACGTGTCGCCCCCCTAATTCGCGCTGCATAATAATGTTTTCATGAAGCAAACTCATCACATATTGGTTTCGGCGCAACGTTAGACTGTGTTCTTGCGAATATTTTTGCACATAAATCAACATAAACATTGATAAAAAAATGCTTGCGACAAACACAAAAAGTGCAAAAATTGTGTAAAAGATCTTCTTTTTTAAGCTAAAGTACATCTATTCATCTTTCCAATCATACGAATCTTCTAAAGTTGCATCATCAAGGTGATAAAGTTTGTAATAGGTCAAAGTGTAGTCAAGCAAACCAGCATAATTTTGAAGATTGCTGTCTAAAATCATGCCCCAGTCCATGCGCTTGCCAAACAAAACACTGCCGTTTTTACGCGAAATTAAACGACTTTGTCGGAATATTTCATAGTTAATGTTGCTGTTGATCTTTAAAACATAATCTCTGATACTGTCTTCAAGCGAATCATAAATTTTGTAGCGATACGGCTCAGCTTTATCTTCTAAGGGTTTCAAACCTTCATCTGTGTACCATAACTTATATTTGAACAAATTGTTGGCAAGCTGTGCTACCCTTGAAGTTCCCCAATTGGTATAAATTGCTGCTGCCGACAAAACAATTGAGGGCGGCACAATGTCAACTTTTTTTTTCAAATCAGAAAGCATTTTGATATAACGCCTTGTATCTTTTAACGGCGTTGTAACATCATATTTTTTGGCAAGCTCCTCAATAAAATACATATCAGGTTCATCAAAATCCTGATGCAAAGCAAAATCTTCTTCCAAAGCCAAGACAAGCTCTCTTTCTTCCAAAACTTCTTCGTTGACTTTTAAGATAATCGGCATGAGAATTTGCATAAACAAACGATTGCGTTCTGATTGGTCATCCATCAAAGATAAATCATGCGGCAGATTTTTTGCAAACAATCGAGGATATTCGTTGTTTGGTAAATCAATATATGTCTCATAATACAAATCTTGAAACGTTTTTTGAAGCTCTGAGGCACTATAATCTTTAAAATAAGCCCCAGTTTCATCAAGCGAAAAGCTATTTCCGTAACATTCAAAAGAAAAAAGAAACAACAAGGAACTGAATAAAATTTTTAAAACCATTTACTCTACCCTTTCAACTTTCTCAATTTCCGGTATATAAGATTTAAGTGTTATTTCAACCACATTTTTAAGAGTGTCACCCGCATGCTGACACCCACCGCATGCACCTTGCAAAGATACCCTCACAACACCATTTTGATAGCCCTTAAACACAATATGGCCACGATGTGATTCAATATAAGGGCGTATAATGGCTTTTATCAAAGCCTCAATACCAAGGCTTTTATCTGTTATGAAAGCCTCCTTTTCAAGTGCTGAAAAATCAAAATCAACAACTTCTGCCATAATCTGAGGCGCTAAAATATCCCACGAAAAAGACTCTTCTTTTTCAACAAACAAAAAATCTGCCGTCAATAAAATGCGTTTAATGCCGCTTATCTTAAAAAGATTTTTGATTAAAACAGAGGCGCTTGCGTTTTGATCTTTCAGCTCAGCATATTCCACATATGCCGCATGAAGCACCTTTTGCCCGAAATAAAAATTCATTTCATTGGGATTGTTTAATTGTTCAATTTCAATTAACATCTCTAAGCTCTCTTCCTTTTTAAAAACATTCGATTGATTTCAGAAAGATTCAATACCTTAAAAATTAAGGCTAAAACACCAAAACACACTAAACCAAAGCCCCCTAAAAATCCAAAAATAAAGAGTTTTACAACAAAACCATAGCTGAGCCAAGAACCAACATACTGGTTGATGCCATGCTCAACACACAAAACAGCCACCCCCATCAAAACTGAAATCAACATAATTTTTAAGATTTTCAGATACAAAACCTTTGAACACTGCCAAAAGCCGCGTTTTTTGAGCCCATAGAGATACTGGAAAAGCGAAACAAATGCTGCAATTGTTGTTGCCGATGCAATGCCGACGTGTCCGAAAGGGTACATCAACAAAATATTGAAAGCAAAATTAACAGCAAAAACCACAGCACTGAATTTAACAGGCGTTACCGTGTCTCCTCTTGCAAAAAAGTTAGGCATTAAAGCTTTTACCATCACATAACAGGGCAAACCTATGGCATAAGCCATCAAGGCGTATGAAGTTTTTAAGGTATCAAGCGTACCAAACTTGCCATGTTCAAACAAAATATTTACCATCGGCTTTGCTAAAACAATCATCAAAACGGCAGCAGGCATGGAAAGAATTGCAGCATATTCAACTGCCTTGTCTTGTGTTTTTTTGCTTTCTGCCAAATCTTGGGCTTTGAGTTGTTTTGAAAGAATGGGCAAAAGAGCTACACTGATCGCAGCACCGACAACTCCTAAAGGCAATTGCTGCAATCTATTGGCATAATAAAGCCAAGAGATAGCCCCTGTGCCAACCAATGAAACCAAAATCGTATCAACAACCATGTTGATTTGGTAAATTCCGGCCCCAATCACACCCGGCGCAATGCGTTTAAATAAAGTCTTAATTTCAGGATTTTTCAAAATTTTCTTCGGGTGTATATAAGGTTTGATTTTAACATCAATTTTCCTTAAAAAATACCTTAGCCAAAAAATTTCTAAAATTCCGGCAAACGTAATTGCAAAAGCAAAACCATGTGCCGGCGTTTTTGAAAAAGGTACAAAAACAAATGCCGATAAAATCATTGTCAAATTTAAGATAATCGGTGCCATGGCCGGCGCAGCAAATTTTTCAAACGAGTTTAAAATACCCGCCTGAAATGAAACAATTGAAATAAAAAGCAAAAAAGGAAAAGTAATACGGCAAAGCGATGTTGCAAGCTCAATCTTGCCTGCATCTCCTGCAAAACCCGGCGCTAAAACATTAACGATATATGGCATCAAAATTTCAAAAGCAAGTACAAAAAAGAGTAAAAATAAGGCTAAAATAGAAACAGCTTGAGCAGCAAAGAAAACCGATTTTTTTTTGCCGTCCGAAACTAACTTTTGCGAAAATAAAGGAACAAATGCACTCGTAAAAGCCCCCTCGGCAAAAAGGCTACGAAATAAATTAGGTAGTTTGAAAGACACAAAAAAAGCATCAGAGATCAAACCTGCCCCTAAAAAGTTAGCCAAAATCATATCTCGCACAAAACCGGTGATACGGCTGACAAGCGTGAAAGATCCAAATGTTGCTATCGATTTAAACAAAGACATAAAAAGCCTCTTAAAAGACAAAGTTTTTTCTATTTTTGACAAGTATAAGAACAAAGCATTTAATTTTTAGTTAGCAAAAAAAATATTCTATATGTATGAAAAAAACTCTTGACAAAACATTTTAAAGATGTTATCTTTTGACAAAATAGTGAGTTTTAAAGTTACAAGGAAAAATAAAAATGAATACTGCTGGTAGAATTAAAAAGCTTGCAAAATATGTAAAAGGAAGCGGCAAACAGAAACTTGACTTGTCTCCTCTTTTGCTTAAGCTTGCACAAAAGAATCCTCAGTCAAGTGTTAATAAAAATCTTGGCGCAGTCAGAATAGACAAGAATAAAAAAGGTTGTGGTGCAAAGCGTTTTAATAGATTTGATCGTTTGATGAGCAAAATGGCTTCATATAATGAGTTTAGGACTTTAGTCAGTGGCATGCTTTTAGACAAAGATATTCCGTCTCCCGAAAAGCTAGAAACACTAACCAAGTCAAATCCAACATTTGATCGGATTCGCGATTCGTTTGAACGCTAAAAACAATTTTTTACATAAGTATCTTTCGGCCGCCCTCTAAAGGCGGCTTTTTTGTATGCACCCCCGTTAAACGCATATTTTTTTCCCAAAGCGCTAGGCCGGAAGGGCTTAAAACTTTTTTAAAGTTTTTTCGCCGAGCTTGCTCGCTTGCCTAAAAGCAATCGGCATCTCTTATCCACCTGTTCGCCGCGGTTTAAACCGGCACTCGTGCCGCTTCGATCTGTCTTTATCATACCCACAAAAAAAACCACCTATTAGGTGGTTTTTTTGTTGGTGCGCTAGGCCGGAATCGAACCGGCACGGGATTGCTCCCAACAGATTTTAAGTCTGCAGCGTCTACCTGTTCCGCCA
>CADBSM010000038.1 GCA_902797315.1 uncultured Pseudomonadota bacterium
ATTTTCACTTTTTTAGCTTCTGTAGAGCCTGAAAATAGGGCTTGACATTTTGAAAATTTTAAGGTACCTCAGATTTTTCATTTTTTTGGCTTACAAACACCTCATATTATTGACTTTTTGTGTTTTTTATATGCATAAAAAAATCCTCACATTTAACCTGTGGGTAAATTAAACAAACACCATGCTAAATCCCCCAAATTGTTATGCTGAACTTGTTTTGGCATCTTATGTGCATGCCTTAAAAAAACAACCCTCGTGCCTGTTCGCTTTAAAAACAATTATCTTTGGAAGAACAAGCGTGAAAAAAGTTGTTGACGAACTTAAAATGATGTGTTAAAAACACGCTAATTTTAACATTTTAATTAATACGAAAAGAGGTGATTTAAGTGGTTCAAGTTACTGTTATCGGCAATGATGTCGCACAGTCTTTAAAGATTTTAAAGAAGAAAATGCAGCGTGAGGGTATCTTTCGCGAAATGAAACTGCGCCGTTGTCATGAAAAAAATGCTGAGAAAAAAGCAAGACGCAAAGCAGAGGCTATTCGCCGCGCACGCAAGCAACTTCGTAAACGCTTAGATACTGAAGGGTTCTAGTCCTTTTAAAAACTTTTTGTAAGCCGCTTTAAGAAATAAAGCGGCTTTTTTTTACCTTTTTTTAGAGCTTTAAAGTTATGTTACAAAAATGTGAATATTTTATTTTTTTGCGTGAAAAAGTAGAAAAAGGAAAGGATTTGTGCTAATCTGAAATATATTAATGGGACACAAAATGGAATAAAAAAATGTATTTGTGGGTTGTTATTGCAACATTTATGGTAGCGCTTCTGTCATATAATCTGTCTGTTCGACCGGATATTGATCGTACTTATATGGAAACAAAGGCGCAAACCGTTATTACAAAGTTTAAGGCACAGCATTATGCTCTGCGTGCCTATATCGATTCGCAAAAAATCAGAAAAGCAATTTATCGGCAGCCGGAAGATCCACAGTATGTAAGCTATTCTTCAGGCTTTGGCTATAACAATGGTAAAATTATAGGAGATGATAAGCTTAGTCCTACTGTTGTCTCAAATTATTTGCCGATTGGCTATGAAACCAGAACAGATATTTATTCTAAAGTTTTTTGCTTTAGAATGAAAACCTATCAAGAAGATATTGATTATGACAAAACATGTGCCCAAGAAACACTTGATGATAAGTGCTGCAGCGCAGAAGATACTTATGTCTTTGTCGTTTCGTGGGAGCCGATTTCTTCAAGATGGCTCAATAAAAACGGCGAACCAATCTCTGATATGCGTGCGGCTATTGCTAAGTCAGAAGGCTATGGAGGGCATTTTGGATATGTAACAAGAGTAGAGGGTATCAATCTACCAGTTATTAGCGGAGGTATGGGCACGGCTCCTGTTTCTGCAGATCCGTTGGAAGATTATCAATTGCCTTCGGTTTCTTATAAAACAGTGATGAAATATCAACCTGTTTATACAGCTATTCTCAATGATCCGGATTATCAAAAAATGTGTGATGGTAAAGCTTGTTTATTTGCAATTCATCGCGTTTCTAACCTGAGGGGGTATTAAAAATGAAAAAATCTACACTACTTCAAAAAGTTAATCAAACAGGCAGCATGATGATTGAAGCCTTGGCTATGCTGACTTTGATTTCACTTGTGACGCCGACTCTTTATAAAAAATCGGCTGAACGAACAACAGAATTACAAGATATAAACACAGCAACGCACGTCAGAACATTGATCAAAGCTGTTGATAACTATACGGCAGCAAATTATCAGTCTGTGCTTTCTTCTTTAAACCCTGGTGAAAGCGGTGTTTTGGATTATGAAGAATTGAGCGAGTATCTGCCTTATGGCTATAGCTTTGATGCAATCAAGAGTTTTGATACACCGATTGTCACAGTTAAACGTCAGGCAGACAGCGATTCGTTGACATCTTTCGTCTTTTTCCCTCAGAAAGGCGATATTAACGATTTGCGTGCATCACGAATTGCTTCAATGATTGGCGCAAACGGTGGTGTCGTTGATAAAGATGGAAATGCTAAAGGTGTTGGTGGTATCTGGTCGTTGACAGATGCAGAAGTGGAAGAACAACTTAATAAATGTGAAGGTTCATCATGTACGGTTACAAAAGGTTCTATTGTTGCCGCATCGGCAGAATCAATTAATGAAGCCAGCCGTGCTGCTTTTGAAAATCCAAAATATTTGCAGCGTACCTATGAAGGTGAGGGAGAAGAATGGCGTAACACAATGGTGACAGATCTTTATATGGGTGGAACCAAAAATATTTTAGAAGGTGGCGCAATAATTCCTTACAGCAAAATTTTGGGTGTTGACCAAATGATTATCGGTGATACTGAAGCCGAAGCTGGAGTACAGGCAGATGCCGATTTGATTGTTAAAGCACATGGTTCAAGTGAGGGCGCGGCCTTTATTGAAGGAAGCCTTCGCGCATTAAATGGCAAGTTAAGAGTGACAGAAAACGAAGATGTGACAGAACTTGATTTTGATGATGGCTTGCTCCATGCTGATACAAAAGAATTTTCAGTTAACGTTAACAAAGACAATACAAATCCTGATTTTATTATTGCTAAAAACGAAGGTGCAGAAAGAGCCATGGCAACCTTAAATGTGAGTACATTGGTTACAGAAGGCAATGATTTTGAAACGGAAAGTGATACCTATCTTGCAAGTAAAGAAGGGGGACGTTTGTTTGTTGGTCCGACAGGTCGAATCTTGACCGCTAAAGATGATAGTGTCGATATATTAAATGGAAAAGTGCAAGTGACAAAGTCGGAAGATTCAAATGGTGATCCGGTTTCAGATACATATGTATCAACTACAACTGTCCAAATTGATGGAAAAACGACTGTTGGTACGCGCGTGCTAACACCAGGCAATGAAGAACCAATGGTGCCTAATCTTAATCCTCAGCTGACGGTTAAAGGAAATGCTTATGTCTCAGATATCTTGGAGGCTGGCGAAATTGATACAAAGCATTTTGATGCTTTGAGGCTTTCTGCCGGTGGCCGCGGCTGGGATGAAGAAAATCGCAACAAACGTTGGCTTAATGTTGATGCTGATGGTATTCTTGTGAAAGATTTAGAAGAAGTCAGAAAAACGCGTATGGTCATTGATGCCGATGAAACAACTCTTTATGGTCCTGACAAAGTTGATGGACAAGGATCAATGTATATAGGGGCCACAAATGCCGGTTTGTATGGTATCGAACAGACAGAGATTTATACTTCTTCTTCAGATGGCAACGTGAATATACAATCAGGTGCCATCACGGCGACAAGAACGGCAGGCAACGATAACCATATTGATATGAGAACATCTCGTCTCCAAGTGGCTGGAAGTGATGATGCTAATGTTGCTTTTGAAATTATTCCGGGTGAAGGTCTAGCCAACCACAGATCTATATCTGCAGTGACGTCAGACGTTGATCGTTTTCTTGTTAAAAAAGGCGATGATATGAAACTTTTGAGTATTGCTTCTAATGAAAATGGCGCCACCTTAAATAAAGATGCAACGGTTGAAATTGATCCGACAGTCTTCCGTGTTAGGGCATCTGGTCAAGACGCTTCCGATGTGAATAATCAAATTTTAGAAGTTAATGCTGGGACAGGACAGGCAAATAACAATGGGGCTGTTCAAAGCGAAGCAAGTGTTTATATCCGCCGCGGAGCTATTGAAGTTGAAGGAGCACCTAATGTTGAAGGAACTAATAAAGCTGATGAAGGCATTGGATATGTTGAGGCTTCGCGTTTCGTCGCTAACAATTTAGATGCAAACGGTGTGCCGATTAAACCGCATGAAACAACAGCTTCAGGCTATGATAAGGGTGATCTGTATGATCGGTATATGGTTAACCCAGCATATACCTCTGTGATGCATGATATTAAGTTAACAACACGTGGCGGTGCGCGTTTGAGCGATATCTTGCCTGATTTCATCAATAAAGGTATTTATATCGTGAACAACACCTATAAAGATGGTGTCAACTTTAATAATTTGAATGTTTCTCTTAGTGACAGAAAAATTAACGTTAGTGGGGCAGAAGAAGTTGATAGAGATAAAATCTTTGTTAATCATCAAAACGAATGGGCTTCGCCATATATGGGAATTGTGCCTGCACCACAATGTCCGCCGGGACACGCCCGCGTGATTACCTTAACGCCGGTTAGTTTCCAAATGGCGCAAAGCGGTGATATGGTCTTGAGCCAAGATGGGCGCTACTATATTCGTGAGAGTGATAGAGTAAATGATTTGGCTGATGTGACAGGTATCTCCACTGGAGGTGAAGTAACCGGTGCAAGATTGCAACAGCCTTATGAAATTGTTAAAAATGCAACAACCGGTGAAAAAGGTTATATCTACTATCTTGGTTTAGATGGTCCGACAAATTTGAGAAAAAATGGTGAATATTATGCTCCAAAACCACTCTATTTCCAACAAAGTACATGGTTGAAAAGTAAAGTTATTGCGTATGGCTCAGGCGGAAAATGTAGTGGACAAACAGGACAAGGTTGTGGAAACAACTTCCTTGGTTGGGCAGCTGTGATGGGCTTTATCTATCCGTATGATTTGTATAAACCTATTATCGATTCGCTCAGAGGATCAGATACAGGTAGAGATGATATTGCCAGCAACACTGTTTATTGGAATGTCTTTCCTGTCCAAGCCTATTCTATGGAGGCTTATGCAACAGTCTATTGTTATTTTGATAGAACAAACATCTTTAATTCAGGCAATGATCCTGCATATGTTGATCAGTATGACCAACTGAATAGGTTTAGAAGTACGTATACTAAAAAGGATAACAACAATGAAGCTTATACAAAGCGTCTTAATGATCCACACTTAAAGTATAAAGATCCATGGTAGTTAAAATAAGAACCTCTTCTTTCGAGAAGGGGTTCTTACTTTGAAGCTTGTTTGAGGAGAGTTTAATGCCAATATTAACTGAAAAACATAATAAAAAAACACAGAATATTGATTTGATGAGCTCGTATGAAATTGTTTCGGCTATCAATAATGAAGATCAAAAAGTAGCATTGGCTATTAAAAAAGAACTACATAATATTTCAAAAGCTGTTGATTTGATTGCTCAGGCCTTTTTGAAAAAAGGAAGACTGGCTTATTTTGGTGCAGGAACAAGTGGACGATTAGGCGTGCTTGACGCTTCAGAGTGCTTGCCCACATTTGGTGTTTCTGAAGATATGGTTGTAGGTTTTATTGCAGGTGGTGAAAAAGCTTTGATTTATAGTGTCGAAAATGCTGAAGATAGTTCGGATTTGGCAATGGCAGACTTGCAAACCTTTGCCCCGACTTTAAATGATGTTGTGGTGGGTATTTCTGCCAGCGGTAATCCTCAGTACGTTTTAACCATTTTGCAACAGGCTCAAGCTATTGGGGCTAAAACAATAGGCGTGACCTCAAATCCTGAAGCAAAATTGAAGTTATATTCAGATGTTTTTATTTGTCCTGTCGTCGGACCTGAAGTTATTACAGGTTCTTCTCGAATGAAATCAGGCACTGCACAAAAAATGGTTTTAAATATGCTTTCAACAGCCTCAATGATTAAAATCGGTAAAACATATCAAAATTATATGATTGATCTTAAAATTTTAAACAATAAGCTTTTTGATAGAGGTTGCCGCTTTGTTTCAGAAATTTGCGATATTTCTTTAGCCGAATCTAAAAAATTGCTTGCTGAGAGCGGATTGAATGTCAAAATAGCCTGCTTGATGAAACTGAAAAATCTTTCGTTTGTTGAAGCAGAAAAAAGGTTGAAACAGGTCAATGGCGTTTTGAGAAAAGCATTGATGTAAAAATAGTTTGCCTTTCAGCAAAAAAAGAACCCCTTCATTGACGAAAGGGTTCTTTTGATTGAGTTTTTAGTTTGGACTATTCAGCCAAAAAAGCCTTTTCTTGCTTAGCAGCTTCATCCATTGTACGTGCCACATTAATTAAAATTGTTTGGACAACTTCAGGATGGAGATTGAGTTGAACTTTATAAACACCCAAGTCTTTAATCGGTTTTTCTAAATAAACCAATCGACGTTCGATGTCGTGTCCAGCTTCTTTCATGGCACTTGCAATGTCACGAATTGTAACTGAACCATAAAGTTGACCAGTCTCTGCAGCTTGACGAATAAGAACAGCCTTGAAACCTTTCAAAGCTTCGGCTTTAGCTGATGCTGTGTCAAACAAAGCTTTGTTATGAGCTTCTAACTCAGCTTTTTGCTTTTCAAAATAAGCAACGTTTGCTTCTGTCGCGCGCAAAGCTTTGTTGTGAGGTAAAAGATAGTTGCGAGCATAACCATTCTTAACAGTTACTTTGTCGCCCATTTTACCTAATTTATCAACGTGTTCAAGAAGAATAACTTCCATATCTGCCTCCCCTTAATTTGCAACATAAGGCAATAAGCCGATATAACGCGCACGTTTAATTGCTCGAGCGAGTTCTCTTTGCTTTTTTGCCGAAACAGAAGTGATACGAGATGGAATAATCTTACCCTTTTCCGAAATAAAACGAGACAAGAGTTTGACATCCTTATAGTCTATTCTTAAGGCATTTTCACCAGAGAATGGACAAGATTTTCTTTTGAAAAATGTTTGTTTTGCCATGATTATTCTCCTAATGAACCTGTTTCTTGTGAAACAGCTTCAAGATCTTCATCGGAAGCCATCTCATTGTTAAATTCATCAACTTTGACCGTCATGTAACGAATAACATCTTCGTTAAGGCGTACCAAACGTTCATATTCAAAGATTGCTTGTGCTGGAGCCACGATGTTTAACAAAACATAATGACCTTTGCGATTCTTTTTAATACGATAAGCAAGGTTTTTTAAACCCCAGTTATCAACTTTGACGACCTCGCCGCCTTGGTTCTTAATGACATCGCTTAATGATGAAACGAGTTCATTGACCTGTGAGGCGCCTAAGTCTTGACGTGCAATAAGCACGCTTTCGTAATTAGACATATATAAATCTCCTTATGGATTCTCAACAAATAGACGGTGCCTAGACCGCCCGGTTCATGTATAGCTGAAAGGTTAAACCTTCAGCAAGGGACAAGGCGCAATATACACCAAAAACATCTTTTTGCAAGAACTTTTTTGTGCTGAATTGATTTTTATTGAAGCTTTCTATGCCTTAATCAATCCATGTTTTTTCTTGCCTTGAGAAAGCTTGATTTGCCCATCAATTAAATCGCTTTCGCTAATGATGCGGTTTTCATCTTCAATCTGTTGATCATTAATTTTTAAACCGCCTTGTTTAATCAAACGTCGGGCTTCGCCCTTGCTTGAGACAAAACCAAGTTTTAAAAAGGCATCTAACACACTCAAACCCTTTGCTAAATCGATGTTTGACAGTGTTGGAAGGTTGGATCCTAAGGAACCTTGCTCGAAAGTTTGTACAGCTGTTTTCAATGCAGCATCTGCTGCTTCTTGACCGCGGCACATCTTTGTTGCCTCATAAGCCAAAATTTTTTTTGCCTCATTGATCTCTTTGTCTTGAAGCTTTGCAAGCTGTTTAATCTCTGCCATTGGCAGGTCTGTAAAAATACATAAACATTTTTCAACTTCTGAATCGCCGATGTTTCTGAAATATTGAAAATAGTCGTATGATGAAAGTTTGTCATCATTAATCCATACAGCATTGCCTTCTGATTTGCCCATTTTTTTACCACTGGAATCTGTTAAAATAGGACTTGTAAAACCAAATAATTCGACATTGTAACGCCGACGTCCTAACTCGGTTCCTGAAGTAATATTTCCCCATTGATCGGCACCTGCAATTTGAGCCCGACAACCGTATTTTTGGTTCAAAACACAAAAGTCATAGCCCTGCAAAAGCTGATAATTAAATTCTAAAAAGCTCATGGGTTGCTCGCGCTCCAGACGGCTTTTGACACTTTCCATTGTCAGCATATGATTGACAGAATAGCAAGTTCCAATATCTCTTAAAAAGGCAAGATAATTGATATCTTTAAACCACTCCCAGTTGTCGACCATTATGGCAGCATTTGAACCATGTTCAAAATCTAAAAAGGTTTTAAACGACTTTTTTAAACCTTCAACGTTTTTCTGCAACGTCTCTTCACTTAAAAAAGGGCGAAGCTTGTCTTTGCCAGAAGGATCGCCGATTCGGGCGGTTGCACCGCCGACAAGCGCAATCGGCTTATGGCCGCAACGCTGAAACCAACGCATCATCATGACCGGCACAATATGTCCGACATGCAGGCTGTCTCCTGTTGGGTCTGAACCTAAATATCCGACAGCAGGCTCACCTTTTTGTTCGCACTCGTATAAGTAAGTGTCAAAACCCTCTAAATTGGTGCATTGATTGAAAAAGCCACGCTCAAACAAGATATTTAAAAATTCAGATTTTAATTCAGTCATTTTTTGTCCTTCGATTGCATATTATAACGAAATTTTAACGCATATTAGCCTATCATTTCTTTAATTGCAAGACGAGAATAACAGATTTTTAAAACAAAATGATGATTAAACCTTTAAATGTTTTGGGCTTGATGGGTGGCACCTCTTTTGAAAATATAAAGTGTGCTCTTATCTCAACAGATGGTATTGATATCTATCGCACTTTTTTAAGATCAAGTGTACCGTTGCCAGACTTCTTGCGCTCAAAAATCAAAATGATAAGCGCCCAAAAAAATTTGGAACCATTTCATAATCCTTTAGTTGAAATACTCGATTCTGAAGTGACGGAATTAATGATTTCTCTTATCGAAGAATTAAGAAAACAAACAGATTTAAAAATTGATTTAATCGGCGTGGAAGGTCCGACAATCATACATGACGCTGAAAAAAAGTTGACATTTCAGCTGGGAAATGGAAGAAAAATTTTTAATCATTTTGAAATTGCAACTGTTGCACATTTTCATAATGCGGATCTTTTGCATGGCGGGCAAGGACGACCACTGACCGCCAGTTATTATCAGGCATGTGCGCTGCATATATCTAAACCTGCACTGTTTATCAATATTGGTGGTATTACAAGTTTGACTTATATTGATGAACTTGGGCAAATGATGGCGTTTGATGTTGGTGCAGGCAATGCTATGCTCAATGATTTTATGCAAAAACATGCGCATGTCGCCATGGATTACAATGGTCAAACGGCCGCTTTGGGACAAGCAGACATTAAAGTTGTAGAACATTTAATACGAAATGAGTTTTTTGAAAAAATACCGCCTAAATCATTAAACCGAAATGCATTTATGGATAAATCAGAACATTTAGAAGGACTTTCATTAAAAGATGGCGCGGCAACGATTGTTGAATTTATTGCAGAAGCTGTTTTGAGGGCGGTGGTCAAATTTTTGCCAAACAAGCCTTTAAGTACGGTTTTTTGCGGTGGGGGTACGCAAAACCCAACGCTGTTACGAGCCATTAAACAAAAACTAAAAAAAGAAAATATTGATGTTGAAGCTTTAGAAATAAGTCCAGATAATGCACAGGCTTTTGCTTTTTTGGCAGCAAGAAGATTATACGGACTACCAATAACTTTTCCTTCAACCACCGGAGTTGAAGAACCCTTGACAGGTGGAAAATTGTATTCAAAGGAGTTTGTATCATGACACAACCTTTTATTGAAACGGTTGATTTGAACAAAAATTATGGTTCAATTTATGCTATTAAAAATTTTAATATGCAAATCTATAAAGGCGAAATCGTTGCTCTTTTAGGACCCAATGGTGCTGGAAAATCGACCTTGATGAATATGATAGCCGGTTTTTTGAAACCCTCAAGCGGACAAGTTTTTATTAAAGGCAAAAATATTTTTCAGGCACCTCTGCAATCAAAAGCTGAAATCGGTTTTTTGGCAGAGGGTGCGCCTCTTTATCCTGATATGACAGTTCAGATGTTTTTGAAATATATGGCTGAGTTGAGAGGTGTTACTCAAAAAGAAATTGACCAAGCCGTGCAATTGGCAAACATTGAAAACGTTTTGCGTCAAAAGGTAGAGACACTTTCTAAGGGATATTTACGGCGTGTCGGATTTGCGCAGAGCATTCTTTGTAATCCGGATATTTTATTGCTTGATGAGCCGACAGATGGGTTGGATCCCAATCAAAAAGAACATATGCGAAAATTAATTAAGCAAATGGGAAAAAATAAAGCTATTTTAATTTCTACGCATCTGCTTGATGAAGCAATGTCTATTTGTTCGCGAATTGTGTTGATTCATCAGGGACAAATCAGGGCAGATGGAAAATGTGATGATATTTTAAAACAAACCAAGACAAAATCTTTGGAAGCAGCATTTAAAAAGCTGACAGCAAAATAAAAAAAACGAAAGGAAGACTTATGCAAAAATTCTGGGTCGTTACAAAAAATGAACTGATGCGCTATTTTATCTCGCCTCTGGCTTATGTTTATTTGGTTAGTTTTTTAGTACTCAATGGCATTGCAACTTTTTATTTCGGACATTTTTTTGAACGAGGGCAGGCAACGCTTTTTGCAATGTTCGCATATCAGCCGTGGCTTTATTTGCTATTTTTAAGCGGCATTTCGATGCGCTCTTGGGCGGAAGAGTTCAGAAATAAGACTATTGTGCAAATTATGACAATGCCTGTTTCTGTGACAACACTTGTGTGGGCAAAATTTGCGGCGGCTCTTTTGTTTTGTCTTATTGCGCTTTTACTAACTTTTCCTTTTGTTATCACAGTGAATGTTTTAGGAAGGCCTGATAACGCTGTTATTGCTATTTCATATTTTGCGTGCTTTTTGCTTGCGGCAGCCATGCTCTCGATATCGCAGACAGCATCTGCTTTAACTAAAAATCAAGTGATTGCTCTGGTTTTAAGTGTATGTCTTAATTTGTTGTTTTTCTTTAGTGGGTTCGAGTTTGTTCTTTCATTTTTTAGAATTTTAGTTCCTGATTATATTGTTGATACCATTGCGTCATTTAGCTTTTTAACACATTTTGACAGTATTATCCATGGGGTTATTGAATGGCGCGACATGCTGTTTTTTGGCTCTATTGTTTTGCTTTTTAATTTTACGACGACGCTTATTGTCAGCTATAAAACTTCAGGAAATTTATTTTGGTTTAATTCTTCACACAAAAGCTACGCTGTCATAAGTTGGATTTTGCTTTTGATGGCTTTTATGGGTTTTAATTTGCTTGCAAATAATTTGACACGACAAACAGAGCTGGATGTGACACAAGAAGGGCTATATAGCTTAAACCAAAATACGATTGATTTGTTGCAAACGATAGATGAACCTGTTGTGGCTAAACTTTATTTTTCAGATATTTTAGAAAAAAGAAACTCAAATTTTCGTTTAATGTTTGATAGAGTTCGAATGCTTTTAAGACGCTATAAAGACGCATCAAACGGTAAGTTTGATTATCGAATTTATCATCCGAAAAATTTTGATGATTTAGAAGACAGAGCTATTGCTGACGGTCTAAAGGCAATGCCGCTGATTGACATCAATCAAAATGCTCTTTTTGGGTTGAGTTTGGTTGATGCACTCAATCGTAAGGCCGTTATTCCTTATCTGTCGTCTGAACGAATTTATTTTTTAGAACAAGATTTAAGCAGTTTGCTATATAGCATATCGCATCAGAAAAAGACTGTCGGTATTCTTTCAAGTTTGCCCTTAAACGGACAGAGTTTTGATGACAATATGATGGGACAGCCTTATGAAATTATTCATCAAATTTCAGAATTTTATGATATTAAATGGATTACTCAAGCTGATGATTTGAAAGAAGCTGTTGATGCTTTGTTGATTGTGCATCCAAGAGATTTAAGTTCTGAAATGGTGCAATCTATTCAACAATATGCAACAAGCGGTGGTAAAATCTTAATGTTGCTTGATGGGGCGGCAGAAGCAAGGCGTCTTTACATGGCCTCAAATTCGCCTTTTGCGCCTTCATCACTTAATGGGTTAGATGCGTTTTTCGGTTTTCAATTTTATCACCAATATGTTGTGGCAGATCTTGAAAATTCAATTGTTGTTGACGCAACGGGCGGTGCTCAAAATAATCCGGCTTATACACAAGATGTGATTCAATTTAAGCTTACAGAAAACAATTTTAATCCATATCATCCGGTGACGCAAAATTTGAAAAGTATGTTGATGAGCTCTGTTTCTGTTATTATGCCGCTTGCCGAGGCAAATGTTTCATTTATGCCGCTTCTTCAAGCAAGCACAGATTCTGCTTTAATGCCAATCAGTGTGGTTTATGACGGGCTTAATCCGAGAGAAATTTTGAGCTATTATCAAAAAGATGACAACATCAAAATTTTATCGGCTTATATTCGAAGCCGAGATATAAACACGCCGTTTGAGCTGATTGTTGTCGGCGATAGTGATTTTATTTACGATGAATTTTGGGGCAAATCCAAAACGTTGTTTTCAGATAGGTATTTTGCGCCTTTGTTTAACAATGCCGATTTTGTTTTAAATGCTTTGGATTTTTTGGTTGGCGATAATACTTTATTGAAATTGAGGGGAAAAAGTGCTCAAAACAGGTTTTTTGAAAACATTGAAAAACTTCGAAAACAAAGTATTTTTGAATATCAAATAAAAGAAGAAGAAATTTTGAAAAAAATTGAGCAAAGCAAAGAATCTCTTCAAGAAATTTGGGCAAAACGCTCATTTGAAAATCGTCAAACTTTTAATGCAGATGAGTTAAAAATTATTTCAAATATCAGAAAAGATCTTAGCGCCTTGAAACAAAATCTTGGGCAACTCCGTTATCAGACAACGCGTCAAATTGAAGATATTTCTTTGATGTTGAAGCTTTTAAATATTTTTGCCGTGCCTTTGATTTTGACTTTTATTGTTTTGATGTTATCGATGCCAAAGAAAATGAAAAATACGGTTTCGTTTAAGCCTCAAGATTTTGATCAAAAGTTTGTTAAATTGCTTTTGTTTGCTCTTTTGCTGTTAGCGCTTGGTCTTGCTTCTGTGTATTTTGCAAACCAGTCAGACATTCAAAAATATGAGGACAAACCTGTTTTTATAGGCTTGAAAGACAAGATTAATGATATCAAAACAATAAAACTTCAGACATTTGAAAAAAGTTTAACTTTTCAATTAAAAGACGGTTTATGGGTTTTGGAACAAGAGCCAGAGATGATCGTTTATCAAGAAAGAATTCGCAGCTTTTTGAGTGCACTTTTGGAAGCAACTTTTTATGAAAAAAAATCAGACAAAGCTGAAAATTTGGAACATTTCGGGCTGTCTCCAGTCAGTGTTCGTTCATCAAGAGCAACGCGAATTGAGCTTTTGGATGAGGCTCAAAACAATGTTTTGAGCTTTGATGTGGGCGACTATAACATTGATTTAGGGCGGGGTTCAATGGGTGCATATCTTAAATTTGATGACAAATTTCAGGTATGGCTGAGCGAAATAGAGCTTGTTGATTTGTCTCTTGATCCTAAAGCTTGGACATATGCGCATATGTGGGATTTGCGTTTTGGAAGGCTTGTCTCAATAAACGGTGTTTCAAATCCGGATGTTTTAGCGCAATATATGAAAATTTTGTTGAATGCCGAAATTGGTAATCCGACTCCAGATATTTCAAAGGCACACAAAATAAAAGAACTTCATATCGAAGCAGAAGACGGGGTTCAAGCTTTGGTAAGTTTTTATCAGGCAGAAAAAAAGTTTTTTATCAACTATCAGTTTGAAAACACTCAGAACAACCACCATATTACTCTTTTTGAAAAGGGTGCCGAAAATAAATATTTTGAAATTCAGGCTTCGGATTGGGAAAAAGTTGAAGATGTCGAGCAATTTGTTGAAAAACAAGCAAGATAATTTAAAAAAAACAGCCAGCCTTCTGAGTTTGTGCTTAGCTCTTTTTTTGACATTTTTAAAAATGTTTGCGGCTCTTTCAACAGGCTCTCTTGCCATTTTGTCGTCATTTGCTGATAGTTTGTCTGATGTTTTTGCCTCATTTGTTTCATTGATAGCCATTAAATTTTCACTAAGACCGCCCAGCTGCACACATCGCTATGGTTACTTTAAGGCAGAATCAATCAGTGCACTTATTCAGGCGGCATTTATTGCCGGATCGGGGTTGTTTGTTTTGTATCGAGGCTTTGAACGTTTTGTGCGCCCATCTTCTGTCGAACACACAACATTGGGTTTGTTGGTGATGGCTTTGAGTTTTGTTTTGACTTGGGCATTAATTGTCTTTGAGCAATATGTTGTTAAAAAAACAAATTCTGTGGCAATTAATGCCGATCGTGCCCATTATGTTTCAGATTTACTTAGCAATTTTTCGGTTGTTGTTTCTCTGGTTTGTGTTTCTTATTTTAACGCAACATGGGTGGATACCTTAACGGCTTTTGTTGTTTCGATTTATCTTTTGTATTTTGCTTTTCATATTGCAAAACAGGCTGTTGTTTTGCTTATGGACCATGAACTGCCGGTTTTAATTAGACAAGATGTTGCCAATATTGTTCAAAGCGTTGAAGGTATAAAAGGTTTTCATGATTTTAGAAGCCGGGATTTAGGGGGCCACTATTTTTTTGAAATTCATCTGGAGATGGATTCTGACATGTCGCTTTTAAAAGCCCATGAATTAAGCCAAAAGGTGGAAGATAAAATTGCCGAGAAATATCCGAATGCGCAAATTATGACCCACCAAGATCCTTTTGGTATTCAAGAAAAAAGACTAGATGATTTGTTTCAACATTGCGAAGTTGAGATAAACTAAAAAAACGCCTCGAGAAAAAACTTTCTAAAGGCGTTTTTTTGGGATTATTGGCATTCGCCGTATTGTTCATTGTCTGAAACATAGCACTTCAAAACGAAGGTTTTGCCCTGTGCGGCACAGCTTGACGGCGTCTCAGAGTATGAACAGCCAGCAATACAGTCTTTGTAAAATTGGACAGAGCCGCATGTGACGCCTTGATCTCGGTGGTAGTGTGTTGAAGGATCACAATAGATGGTATCATCTCCAATGTTGCTTGATACATAGACATAGCCTTGAGAAACAGGGGTATCTTCTCCATCACAGCCTTTTCCTTTGCTCGAACAATTTGTGACATAATAAACAGAAGAAGAAGAACAACTTTGCTGGCACTTCAGTTCTTCATCTTTGTAGAAAGAATATGCTCCGAGGTAATTAGTTGTACAAGCTTTGTAATTATAATATTTATCGCCACTCTGTGTGCCTAAAGGACATGTTTCCTCGCATGTTGGTGTCGGCTCTTGGTCTTTACACTGTGGCGCATAATGGAAGAAGTCGGCGCAAACGATTTGTTGATCACCAACAACATCACCACCGCCCCCGCAGTATTTCCAATCAGGAGGAACCAATCCATCATTGCCAAAACAGTCAACTTCATCGTTTTCTAATTGACAGTCAACGGCTATACCCACTATATTATTGTTTGCATCGCGACATGTATGAGCAGAGTGATCCTTATACCGATCATAAAAATAACAAAAGCCTCCGTGTTTATCTTTAGGCATTAAATCAAGAGGTCTTCTAATTGTGCTCTTACCAGGAAGAGAGATGTATCGAACCCCGTTGTGTAAGAGATATCCGGTTTTATTCAGCTTATCATAATAGCATTGGGGTTGGTTTTCTTCTGGACAAGTGTCACACCAATAATAACCATCAACTTTAACAGTTTCCCCATTGACCTGATAACATCCATCTGCCTCTGCCTCGCAAGGTTTTTTGCCGTATAACGGTGAACGATTTCCTTGGCAATCAAGGCCAGAATTTAGTAATTTATTATAGTAGATGATTTTTTCACCCGAGATTTGTGTGCACTCATAAGATTTATATAGACCTAAGTTGAGGTATTTACTTTCATCTTGTTTGTCTGCAGAATAAGAACAGGTAGCATAGGCGACGCGGGTCGTGTTTGGCACTGTGACTTGGTTTCTTACGTTTTGCTTAAAACATGTTTCCGGAACTTCACAGCCTTCATGCCAAGTTTCAGTAAAACCTTTAGGTTTGCAGGTTTTACCAAAGCCAACTCTGTTTTCGCCGCAGAGGTACATTCCCGGACAAACTGCAGGCACACATTGCCCTTCGCTGTTGATCGACCAGCCGCGTATGTCAGATTTTGTTTTGATGGTGTAGTTGCCCGGAAAAGCGCTTGAGTCAGAAGAACATTTTTCGCAAGCATAGCAGTTGGCATAATATTTTGTGCCCAGATTTTCAGCTGCTGCTAAACAAGATGCCTCACTGTCATATTTATATTCATCTGCAGGACATTCTTCTTTCATGCACAGTTGACCGCTTAAGAAATAATCTTTATTAATATCAGATTTTGTTTGAAGCGCGTAGTTGTTCGGATGGGCGCTTGAGTCAGAAGAACATTTTTCGCATGCATAGCAATTGGCATAATGTTCTGTGCCGATCTCTTTAGCGGCTGACAAACAAGAGGCTTCATCAGCATATTGATATTTACTTGGCGAACAGTCTTCCTTCATGCACAACTGACCATTTAAGAAATAAGATTCGTTTGTTTGAGAGGAAGTTAGGTTCGCCTTTGCTTCTAAAGAATGATATTTTAAATTGCCGTGTCGGTCAGAACAGGTTTGATAGGTGTAACAATTTTTCCATATAGGAGAATATCTTTCTGTGACAGCCTGTTCAGACAAGCCCATGCAATCTGAACCGGGAATTAAGCGGCATACGCCGTCATGAACTTCATAATTGCCCATGTTGGTTTTTAATGTGCAGCTGTATTTGCCATTGCGAGCAGAGGCTTCGATCGAACATTGATGACAAGCAAAACACCGTTCATCTAAGGGTGTGCCTAAATTGTAGCTCTCATCACAAGGATCTTTGATGCAGTTTTGACCATCGAGAATATATTCTGCCGCAAGTGTTGCACGTACGGTGCAGTTGCATTTAGAGGAATCAGTCGGACAACATTCGCAATCATAGCAGTGTTCATCTTTTTTGCTGCTGGTAAAGCCCAAGCAAGAATCAAATTTACATTCGCCGTTTTCTAACACATAACCTCTTGGTAAAGTATGTTTTTGAGTGCAGTTGCATAATGAGGGATTAGAAGGACAACAGGCGCAGTCATAACAGTTTTCATCTTGTAATGTGCCAAGATAATCAGCACAGGCAACCTCATCTGCGGGGGTGCGTCCACCAGTGAGGTCGGCGCAGTTTTCACCCTCAGGTGAGGGTAAAAAACAAACAGTTGCATCTGCCTTAATGATGAATAAACAAAGTGTAAAAAGAATAGATAAAACAGATATTTTGCGCATAATGGTTTCCTTATTATTCAGTGGCCAAGAATAAACTTCTTTCGTACAATCTATTATAACCTATATTTATAAAAATATCAATGCTTATTTTTTTTTGTTAGGCGCTTTTCTCGCCTAATATTATTAAAACAATGCTTCACCTTTGCGGAGAATGGCATTTGCTTTCAAAGTGTAGCCGTTTTCATCGTGAATAATCAATGGCTCTGTTATTTCAAGAGGCGTTTTCGAATCTTTTTGGGCCATAATCATTATGCGTTTGGCTTTTTGAGCGCTTCGTGAATATATCGGCACAATCTTGAAGTGTCCGGCTTTTGGGCTCAGGATTTTTAAGATTTCAGACAGGGCTTCCGTGCGATGTATGAGATATAAAAAACCATAGGGTTTGAGCATTTTTAAGCAAAATGAAAGCCATCCTTCTAAATTAATTGTCCCTTGATTGTGGGCTGTTGCTTTGCTTTTGTTTGGCGATTTTGTGCCGTTTTGTTCATAAGGCGGGTTGGTGACAACGCAGTCAAAAGAACAAAACTCAAAAGGGGCAACTTTGTTTTGTATGTCATGACATATATATTCAAGATTTTTAAAGCCATTTTCCTTGGCGCTTAAATTGGCTAAAGCAGCTAAATCTTCTTGAACCTCTAGGCCTTTAATCTCAACATTTTTGAAACGATAGGCTAAACAAAGTGATATGCCGCCAGTGCCCGAGCCGACATCTAAAATTTTTGCGCCATCAGCAAGGTTGCTTAAAAAAGAAGATAGTAAAACAGCGTCTGATGAGGTTTTATAACCTTCAGGGTTTTGAAACATTTTAATTTTTTTATCGAGCAAATAGTCGTTTGTGTGCTTTAACATCTCTTTTTTCACCTCTTTGTTTATAAGATTATATTTTAAAATAAATCCTCTTAATATTTCATAAATAAAGAAAATGTGCATAACTTTGTGAACAAGTCGTTCGAAGGCTTGCGAATCTTTAAAAGTTAAGAAATAGTTAAGCATCAAATAAAAAAAGGATGTAAAATGGATTTTGAACCTGATTTTGTGATGATTGATACTGATAATATTGTTGTCTCGGCCTGCCAGTCGGCTTGCGAAGATGATGAATTGTGCAATTTTTGCCTCAGAATCGAAAATAATTCGGCAGATAAAATCCAAATCTTGAGCAAAAATTTGAACATTACAGACCAGTTCGGTAATCAATATACTGATTATGAGCTTGGTTTTAATGGTGAAATTCCGGAATTGGAACCGGGAGAATATTTTGAATTTGAAGATTGCGCTCGGCTCAAAACAACATTAGCCGTCTTGTATGGAACATGCCGCATTAAAGATCAAACACAAAACACAATTAAAGATATTCAAGTGCCGGTGCTTGAACTGTTTTCATCTCCGAAAGAATTTGCGCCCTTACACTGAATCTTCAAAATAAGCAACAATGTCTGATAACACTTCTGAAGGTTCTTTTTTGAAGTTGAGTGTGACATTTTTTTTGATGAAAGTACAACAATCGTTTGTTGGTGAATATAAACAAAACGGAGTCTGAAAATATGAGCCGTAAAGCATCGAATCGTCAATGTGCAAATCTACCCCATTTTGGGAACAATAATTCGCTTTGGCTTTGTTCCATATCTCATTTTCAACATAAAACGAGCCGTCTTCATAAAATGTGACAAGATTTCGTTTTGTAAAATAATCTAAAAGTGAAAAAATTTGACTATATGTAATATTGTGTTCATCTAAATATTTTTTGACATCTTTTTCAGATCCGCCGCTTAAAACAGTAATTTGATGTCCGCTCTTTAAAGCTAAAGCTATCAACTCTTTAAAAAACAAAGGCTCTTTATTAATCACCCCATGGTAATCTATGCCAATTTTTAAGTGTTTAGTCATAGGTCGGGCTTTCTGAAAATAAATCTTTAATTGAATTCGGGCTAAGTAAAGACAGCGGATTAATCGAAATTTTCGGATCGTTAATGGTTTGACCAATCTCGTAATTGGCTGCTAAAATTGTGCCGTCTTTGCCGGCAAGGAGTTTGCCGACAAGCGGAATTTTGCCAACCATTGAATTGAGCCCATAAGCAGGCGACATAATGCCCTTAATGTTGATGTTTTCTGTTAAACGATTGACTGTTCCTGTGCCCGTTAAACCAATGACGTTACCGAACATTTTTGCCTCACTGATACGTAGCGTTTTATTTTTGTATGAAAAAGGTGCGTCAAAATGTGAAAAAACTAAACCATCACCTTTTAATAAGTCTAATATACCACTGAAAGAAGCAACGGCTAAAAGTTTTGCCATTAAGGGTGTGTTGTGAATTTTAAAGTCTCTGATTTTGGCGTGCCCAATCATTTTTTGAGCCTTATCAACCTTCGCATCAATCTTTAAAATGCCGCCGCTCATATTGTCATATAAACGCAAAACCCGAAGGGCACTGCCAGCATTGTTGCTATCGACATGAAGCATGTGCTCTCCGTTTGGTTTTGGAAGATATTCAAGTGTTAATCTGATGGAGCGATCAGTACCGTGGTTGCCCGAAAGGTGTATTTCATCAATGCCTATGCCGTTTTTTAAGATGGCATGGCTCGAAAAGTTTTTGATAGGTGTCTTTTCGTTGGTCCATAAATTGCCGACATCTATTAAAATGTCAGTGTCTGGAACGGATTTTAAATCGTCTTCCGTATCAAAAGCAGGATCCGTCTTGAGCTTTTCTTTTTGGCTTTTCTCTCGTCTTGAAAACAATTCTGTCAAATCATAGCTGGAGCCTGAAATGTTAATCTTAATTTGTTCTTTAGGCTTTTCAATAAATTCTATAGATGCTGATGCTGATGTTTTGGGACCTGAAATGTTTTTAATGTTGACTTTGCGAATATCGCCTTTGGCATTGAGAAATACGTCTCCGTTAATGGAAAAATCTTGTTGTGTTAAATTAAAAAACGGCACGCGTAATAATTTTTTGTTCTCAAACAAAAGCTTAGCTTTAGCTGTTCCGGGTTTGCCGACAGGTTTTGTAAAACCTAAAAAAGCATACTCAATATTCATGTTTTCTATTTCAGCGCTTAAATCTAATTCTGCTTTTTGATCGTTTTTGATAATTAAGTCAGCTGTAACATCAGCGAACCCCGATATATAATCATTGTCAAGCAAACCATTCTTTAGCCCCAGTTTTGCTTTGAGACTTTCATCAAAACGAAATTTGAAATGTCCCTTGCTTTGAAAAGCTTTATTGTTAAAGGCTTTTGTAAAATCAAATAAAACAGGAACATTGTCAAAATTTGCCTTGCCGCTTGCTTGTAAATGTTTGTTGTTGACAATTAAATCTACCTTTGAGGCTTCTAAATCCTTATCTTGTAAGACATCTAAAACTTTGACATTTGTTAAAAGCGCCTTGACATCAACTTTAATGTCTTCCGGCTTGAGATCGTTGTAAAGCTCAAAGTTTAACCCCAAATCAATGTTGACAGCGCCTTCAATCTTAGAGGAATCTAATCCAAGCTCTTTTGTAAATTCAAGCGGTGGGTGATTGATGTATTGTAAAGCATCATGAACGGTTGAATCGCCACTAATTTTAATGTCAATAAAATTGTTGTCTTTATCTAAATCATAAAGTTTTACTTTGCCACTGTCGACCATCACGCCTTCAGAAAGCCCTTTGTCAATATCTATTTCAATCAATCCTTTTTTGAAAATGGCATGTCCGTAAACATCAGAAACAATGGGCATTCCTTCTAAATAAAAAACTGTACCGCCTTTGATGTCACTCTTTCCGTCGAGCTTGGAAAGAATTAAACTGTGAAATTTTGTATCATACTGCCATGAAAAATCAAAGAAAGCATTTTGATATTCTCCGCCATATAGGCTTTCTTTGCACCATTCCCAAGCGGGTTCGGCAAAATATCTTGGCCAAAATTTTGAAAGTTCATTCATTTTGAGTTTGTCAATTTTAGCTGAAAAATTAATTTTTAAATCTTCAAGAGACTTTTTAAAGAAATATTTTTGATAGCCTAAAAGCTGAAAGTCTAAACTAACTTTTTGATCTCCGCTCATTAAATCTGCTCTTTGAAGCGAAATGGAATCTAACCCTCCGCTGATGATGCCTTCAAATAAAAAGGAATCTATCGGATAATCAAATTTTTCATTGTCTCCAAAGTGAATAACACCTGAGCTTCCGCTTATTTTGAAATCTATCTTCTCAAGGGCCTTGTCGAGACTGTGAACTAAATCATGTTTGTTTTTGAGTATTTCACTAAAATTAATGTGTGCATTGATGTTGCCCTCAATGGGAATATCTATGCCAGAAACATCTTTGCCTATTTCTTTAATAAAGTCTGATACAACGATGTCTTCAAAACCAAAGTGCAATTTGAGCTTTTGATTTAAAGGAATATATTTAATGCCGGCTTTTAAGGTTGCCATGCGCTCTTCTAAATCAACAATGCCACCGGCAGAAAGTTCGAGATTTGTCAGGTTGCGGTTAAAATTAAAATCAACATTTGAAAGCTTCCATTTGCGGCCTAAATCAACCTCATGAAACTCAATGTTGGCATCTCGAATCTCAATTTCATTAATATAACTCTCGGGATAAATTTTTTCTTGAGAGTTAAATCGCGCTAAAAAACCGTCAAACCAATCAAAGTAAAATTCAACTTTTTTTTGATTGATTTCGTTTTCTTTATCTTTTTCAAGACCATAGGTCGTAAAAATAGAAACTTTTGGATTGCGTACAGTGATGCTGCTTGGCGCTATAATGCCCTTTAGAAGGGCGCGCACACTGAAAGACATAAATAATTTTGGTGTCGTAATCGTTAAATTGTTCTCCTTTTCGCGAACAGAAACATTCTTTGCTATAATTTTAATTGGTTGAATAGATCGGACGAGCTCAATATTAACCGTGCCGATATCCATTAAATATTTACTTTGCTGAGAGTTTAAAGCTTTAATGATATAAGGTTTTAAAAAAGGAACACCTAAAGGACCCTGGTAAAGAACCCATAAAAAATAAACCAAGGCAAGTAAAAATGTTACACCTAAATAATCTAAAATTTTTCGCCAGTAGTAGCTCTTTTTCATCAGCTTTCCTCATTGTTGGATGAATGATGTGCTAAATATGCTGATAAAAACAAATCAATATCACCGTCTAAAACCGCTTTATCATCAGAGGTTTCAACATTGGTTCGTAAATCTTTAATAAGTCTGTATGGCTGTAAAACATATGAACGTATTTGATAACCCCAACCATTGTCTCCCTGAGTGTCGCGCTTAAGCTGTTCTGCATCTGATCTTTTCTTAAGCTCTAAATCGTAAAGGCGTGCCTTGAGCATTTTCCAAGCAGTGTCTCTGTTTTGAAACTGAGAGCGCTGGTTCTGACTTTGAACAACAATGCCTGTCGGAATGTGCGTAATCCGAACGGCTGAATCAGTTTTGTTAATGTGCTGTCCACCGGCTCCTGACGCACGATAAGTGTCAATGCGGCAATCTGCCTCATTGATCTCTATTTTAATATCATCATCAATCACAGGATAAATGTTGACAGAAGCAAAACTTGTATGACGCCTTGATGCACTGTCAAAAGGTGATATCCGAACTAGGCGATGTACACCACTCTCCGATTTTAGAAAACCGTAGGCATTATAACCTATAATTCTGATTGTTGCGGATTTTAAGCCTGCGACATCTCCTGCGGTTTCTTCCTCATATTCAACTTTATAATGATGTTTTTCGGCCCACCTTGTATACATTCGAAGAAGCATTTCTGCCCAATCTTGAGCTTCTGTTCCCCCACTGCCAGCGTGAATTTCTAAATAAGCATCATTGTGATCTGCTTCTCCAGAAAGAAGCGCTTCTAATTTTAGACGTTCAGAATCTTTTTTTAATAACTCTAACTCGGCATAAATTTGATTTTGGATATCTTCATCATCTTCATATAGTTCTGCCATCTCAAGATTGTCTGAAAGTTTTGCACTCATCTGCTGATAGTTTGAAAGTGCGGTTTCAAGGTTTGTCTTTTCGCTCATCAGTTTTTGGGCTTTGGAAGCATCTGTCCACAAATTTGGATCAGAAGTCAAAGCGTTGAGCTCATCTAATCTTAATAAGGCGTTGTCATAGTCAAAGAGACCTCCTTAGCAAACTTAAAGATTGCTTAATCTCTTCAGTGATATTTACTATTTCTGCTTTCATGTCTATTCCTAATATTCTCCACCGATTTGAAGCTCTGAATCTGTTTCTGTATCTATAATCCGCTCATCATCACCCACGCCAATGGTTCTTTGTTTAGTGTGGTCAAAACTGTAATCAGGTTTAATCGCCTCGACAATGACGGTTTTGTCCCCAGGTTGTGAAAGTTTGCCTGTTTGTGGATTGATACGAACAAGCTTAATGCCTTCAGGAATTCTGAAATTAGCGTTGGGTACGCCGTTTAATGCCTCTTTCATAAAATCAAAGAAAATAGGTAGCGCAGCTGAAGCACCTGTTTCCTTTTTACCTAAACTTTCCGGCTCATCAAATCCGACATAAACACCTGCAACCAAGTTTGGCGAAAACCCAATAAACCATGCATCTTTATTGTCATTTGTTGTTCCTGTTTTGCCGGCAACATGTTTGCCTAAACCATTTAATCTGGCTCCTGTTCCCCTTTGAGCAACACCTTCTAAAATAGAGGTCATTTGATAAGCTGTTTGAGGATCAATAATCTGTTCTCTCATGTCTGGATGCTCAGGCGGATTCTGATTTTCCCATTTGAAAGGATTACAATCTTTACAGTCGAACGAATCTTTTTTGTAAATAGTTTTTCCATTTCGATCTTGAATTCTTTCAATCAAATAAGGTGTGACCTTTTTGCCTCCGTTGACAATGATAGCATAAGCTGATGTCATATCTAAAACTCTCGCAGCTGCCGCCCCTAATGAAGATGATAAATATTGAGGTAAATGATCATTAATACCCACACGTTTTGTCATTTCAGCGACCTTTTTCATGCCAATGTCTTGAGCTAAACGTACGGTCATCAGGTTCTTTGATTGTTCAATGCCCTGCCGCAACGTCATTAAACCATAAAACTTTTTGCTGTAATTTTCAGGCTTCCATTTAGGCAGACCTTCACCTTGGTCTAAAACAAAGGGCGCATCTAAAATTAAATCATTCGGCGAATATCCCATTTCAAGTGCAGCCAAATAAACAAAGGGCTTAAAAGAAGATCCTGTCTGCCGATAAGCTTGAGTTGCCCTATTGAACTGAGATTTTGAAAACGAAAAACCGCCGACAAGGGCTAAAACTTTGCCGGTGTGCGGATCAATAACAGCCATGCCTCCTTCCACATTCGGAATTTGTCTTAAAGCGTAAGAATCGCCGTTTTCAAGTTTTTGAACATATATGACGTCTCCCTTTTTGAGAACTTTTGAAACATCTGTAGGAGAGGGGCCAACGTATTTTGATTCTAAAGGAGGTCTTGCCCAAGACAAATCTTTGAGATATATTGAGCCTTTCGATGCATCTTGTGTTTGAATAGAAGCTTTTTCTCGGCTTACTTCTGTGACGACAGCTTTTGTCCAGCTCTCTTCAGCACCTTTCGTTAAATCGGTTTGCTGCAGAGTTTTAAGATAGTCTCCTTCAAGAGAAATATTCTTTTCAGCACCACGCCAACCATGCCTTTGATCATAATCAATCAAACCTTTGCGAAAAGCCTTTGTGGCAATCGACTGAATTTTAGGATCAATCGTTGTACGAACAATCAATCCACCTTCATATAAAGCATCATTGCCCAGATTGTGAACAATGGCACGCCGAACCTCTTCACTGTAATATTCAGAATCTTTTAAAAAGCCTGATTTTCGCTCAACAACTTTTAAAGGTTTTTGTTTAGCTTCTTCGGCCTCTTCTTTTGAAATGTAGCCGTCTTCTAGCATGCGTGTGATAACCCAATTTCTTCGAGCAACCGCCGCATCATACTTTTTGGTAGGGTGATAATTGTTTGGACCTTTAGGAAGCGCCGCCAAGTAGGCTATTTCTTCAATAGAAAGCTCATCTAAAGACTTGTCAAAATAATTTAAGGCAGCAGCAGCAACACCATATGCTCTGTTTCCTAAATATATTTCGTTTAAATAAAGCTCTAAAATATGGTCTTTTGTGAAAGCTTTGTTCATGCGATTAGCGAGCATAGCTTCTTTAATTTTTCGAATGTAAGAAACTTCTGAGGAGAGCAAAAAGTTTTTAGCTACCTGCTGGGTGATTGTTGAAGCTCCGGCAGGTCTGCGTCCTTTACCTAAATTTTTGATGTTGCTTAGTACAGCGCGAACAATGCCGATATAATCAATGCCACCATGCGTATAAAAATGCTTGTCTTCTGCAGCAATGAAAGCATTCTTAACCTTGCTCGGAATTTTATCTATCGGTACAAAAAGGCGTTTTTCCGCAGCGTATTCCATCAAAAGTTGACCGTCACCAGCAAAAAGACGTGTTGTTACAGGTGGTTCATATGTTTCTAGTTGCCTAAAATCGGGTAAGTCAGAACGAATCTGGCTGAAAAACAACATCAGAGCAAGTAGGCATACTATTGCAAAAAACAAACCGGCACTAACAAGAGCCGAAAAAAACTTAAACATTTTTTCTCGCTTTTTATTACTTCGACTTCTTTTGGCACTTTATACATATTTATATTTAAAATCAAAAAAAAAATTTACTTTTTCATAACTTATCAGGTGTAAATTATGCTAAAAATAAGTTTAAAATGATGGATTGTCATTTAAACTTGGCTTACAAAATTAAGAATAGTTAACTTGCATAAAGGAGTTTACGATGCGTTTTTTTAAGAATCTTTCTATCAATCTTTTAGTTGGATTGGTTGTATTATTGTCTTTTCAATATACGGCGCATGCGGCTGTCAGATTGGCCTCGGAGGAATTTTATTGGATTTACAACCAAGCTTCTAAAGGCAATATTTCTGCACTGATAAACTCCAGATTCGATGTTAATGGTATGAATGATGATGGTGATACGCCTTTGTGTTATGCCGCTAGAGCAAATGATAGGCTTGCTTATGATGCTCTTATTCAGGCAGGGGCCAATCCTCAAGCAAAATGTATGGAAACCGTTGCTGCTTGTTTGGGTGGCTCTCAGGAGAAAGAATGTGTTGCTGCAGCTGCGCCGGTTGTTTATCAAGGACCGGTTATTTCAGGAAAAGCTCTTGCATATACTGCCGGTGGTGTTGCGGCTATTGCAGGCGTTGCTGCATTGCTTGCCTCTGGCGGCGGCGGTGGCGGCGGTGGTGAAGACAAGCCAAACTGCGATGGTTATGATTATATAAAAGGGGAGTGTCCGATAGGTTATCATGATGGCGCAGAATGTGAATATGGAAAACTGATAAAGGTTAAGTGTGAACCAAATGTGTGTGATCCGAAATATGATCATCTCAAAGGAACATGCCCGATAGGTTTTCATGACGGCGTTGAATGCCGTTCAGGTGATGAGATAAAAGTTGTTTGCGAGCCAAACGTGTGTGATCCAAAATATGACCATCTCAAAGGAACTTGTCCGATAGGTTTTCATGAAACCGATGAATGTTATTCAGGTAATGATATAAAGGTTATTTGTGAACCTGATATGTGCGGTCCGGAATATGACCATGTTAAAGGAACGTGTCCTGTCGGTTTCCATGACGGGGCAGAATGTAGATCCGGAGATATCACAAAGGTTAAGTGTGAGCCTGATACTTGTGATGGATACGATTATTTACCTGGAACATGTCCTGCAGGTTATGTTGATGGAGATGAGTGTTTAGCCGGAACACAGAAAAAAATCAAATGCAAACCCAATCCTTGTGAAGGCTACGATTATATTAAGGGGCAATGTCCGACAGGTTATCATGATGGGGCTGAGTGCTTGTCCGGAACAACAACAAAAGTGAAATGCGAACCAAATGATTGCGATCCGAAATATAAGTTTTCATGCGAAGAAGGATGGCATCAAGATCCTACGCAATGGTGCCAAGATAGCGAGGGTATGAAGTTTGTTTGTGAACCAAATGTGTGCGATAGTAAATATGCTTATGAAGGTGCTTGCCCTGCAACATGGAATGAAATTGATAAATGTAAATCAGGTAACACTTGGTGGTATCAGTGTGATAAAACTTGTCCGAGCAGTTATGTTGAAAGCTGTCCGACAGGAAATAATTCTTCCGGCGGTATGTATATCGCAGCAGAATGTACAGATGATCAGGGTAAAACGACATATGATTGCCGACCGAATGATTGCAGTGCTTATAAGCGTACGGTAAGTGAATGCGGCTCAACAGGTTCTGAAGGCTGGACACTTGGTGCAGCATGGTGCTATTCTAGAAGTGCTCCAACAGTCTCTGGGGCGACAAAATATGGTACATGTCATCCCAAAACATGTGACAGCAGCTATAATAAAGACAGTGCTTCAGAATGTCCCGACAGAGCTCTGCCTTGTACGGCAGGTGATGTAACAAAGTACAAATGTCTTGATGCCTGTCCGGAACATAGCCAGCCTCAGCCAGATGGCAGCTGTAAATGTATTGATGGTTTTACGCCTGCAGCAGGCGGAGCTTGTGTTTGCGAAAGCGGGGACGTTGTTGGTGAAACCTGTTATCCTGATGTAGAGTGCGTTGAAGGACATGGTGTACAAAAGGGCGGAGTATGCTATTGCTACAATGGTTGGACAGGTGAAAAGTGTGATGTTTGCGGCAACAATATGAACTGCAACGAAACAATCGTGAAAACGAATAATGGTCAAAATATCGACTATAAAGGAGATGAGACTCAAGAATCTCAGTCTGTGAAAGATATATACGGTATTATTTATCAGCAAGACGGTCCTAAGGTTGGAGAGAGATCAAATCTTTACAATGGTTACTATTTAACGACAAAAACAACAGAAGGGGAAGTTATCAATCCAGGTGATATTAATAAGACATGGACAATCGATGTAACAAACTCATCAAGCGCTAAAACAACAGCCGGTATGTATCACAACGATGGAGGTGATGTGTATCATGTTTATATTGATGGCAGCACAAACAGTATTCCCGCAACGGCAGAATATACTGCTCAAACCACAGTTAAAGCAAGCGGAAACGATGCAACTGTATTCGGTTTGAAAAGTGCCGGAAAGGTTGACACAATCGGCTGTGTGGGTTGTAATAGTGCAAAATTAAGCAGTATTGTTAGTGTTGAGGCAACCGGTGCAGGTACAACCTCTGTCTACGGTTTGTCAGGTTCTGGAAATACCACAAACAATGCTCCGATTGGTGGTGGTCAAAGTACGGTTACGGTTGATCAAAATAACACCAGTGCCACAGGCGATGTGTTTGGTATTTATTCTGATGCCCGTGCGGCTAATGAAAACGGAGCTGTCGTTTCTGTAACGGCTTCTACCTCAGGAAACGTATATGGCATACGTGGCAACCAAAGCGCAACAAATAGCGGTACGCTCACTGTTGTCGGTAAAGGAAGCGGTAATCTGTATGGTTTGTATAATGAAGGTGGAAGTAGTGGTGAAACCTTAAATGAAGGTCAGATTGATGTGACCTTAAAAGATAGAGAGACAACACGTGAGTTGCAAACCAAAATTTATGGTATATACGCCAAAGGCAATGGTAATATTAGTAATGCTGATACAGGTGTGATTAATGTCACCAATGAAAATTGGCACACAGATGGTCCTGGCGGAACGGGTGTTTCAGATATGGGCGTTATGGTTTATGGTATTTACAACAATGGTGGCGCAACCATTACAAATGATGGTGAAATTAATATAGAAAATACAAATGGTGCACTAAGGCGTACATTGGTAGGTATTTATTCAGATAATGGTGTCGTTAATCATAATGGCAGTATTAACATTTCAACGGATACATCATCTCCTGTTTCAGGCAATCCGGTGTATTTGTATGGTATTTATTTGGCAGGAAGTGCAAGTGTTGATTTAGGACCATCAAGCACCATAACAATTGAAGCAGGTAGCACAGACACGTGTACAGGTGAAAATTGCCGGAGCCAAAGTGTTTCTTACACCGATGGTGCTTATATTAAGATAGGCGGTAGCGCACAATTGACTTCAATGGGACGGATTACATCATCTACCCCGCTTCATTTGCAAGCAGGTGCGGACAACCAGATTTTAGTGGGCAACGGCGGTGTATTTGAGGCTCCATCGTTAAGCGGAGAGCTGGGTGTGTCAAGCGAAGTTGTCAGCACAGGTTTTGAGAACAGCTACGAGCTTTCAAATGCGCTTATATCAAATGATACAAGCGCCTTAAATGTTGGTTCGCAATCAGCATTATTTGAGGCGAAGATAGAAGGGCAAGATATCGTGCTCAAGAAGAAAGGGTTTGAAGAAGTTGTCGAGAACA
>CADBSM010000039.1 GCA_902797315.1 uncultured Pseudomonadota bacterium
AAAACCAAAAGCCGGAATAACAATGCGTTTCATGTCTGTCGGAATAGCTTCAATCACATCGCCTTCTAACATCTTGGCGGCTTGCTCATTTGTAATCATATCTTTTCTCCTCAAAAGTCTTTGTTTTCAGTGTCGGATCGGTTAAAAAAAATGAAAATTCTAACCATCCTCAGAATTTTCACTTTTATAGACAAATCAAAAATAATCCGTCGAAAGAAAACAGCGGTATTTTTCGGAAAATAAAAAAAATATTGACAAAAGAAAAATGGTGTGATATAAAAATTCTAAGGATCCTTAAATTTTTCACTTTTTTTGAACTTCTAACACCTCGTATGATTAACTTTTTGCATTTTTAATATGCACAAAAATTCTTATATTTTACCTGTGTGTCAATTTAAAAAAAAACGTCGTGCAAAACACCCTAAATTGTCACGACGAATTTGTTTGTTATCTTATTTATACAAGATAACAAATGTCATACCTGTTAGCTTTGGCAATAATTGTTTTGAAAGAACAGGATATTTTCTGCTATTATTTTTTATGCAACGCTTGCCACTCAAACCATTTGGCTATTTTTAAAAACCTAAAATAGGCATATGAAGTTGCCATCCAAAAACCGCATGTTCCATACAAAAAATAGCGCCGAATGAAATAATAAAACAAAAACTGGCGTGGCATTTCTGTATAAAGACGCAATTTTGAATATTTTTTGTTTTTAAGCAAAGCTACTTGAACAAGTTCATCTGTGTACATGTTCAATTTGAACCACAACTGTGTTAAAGACACATATGAATAGTGCCAAATTTTTGACTTGAGTTGGACAACCGTACAATTGGGTCCTAAAACAACCCTATCATGTGTTAAATCATCCGGCATATTCGCTTTTTGTCGGTTGTATAACCGAACCTGATTATAAGTTTTTGCTAAAAGACGCGGCTTTTTATCACCGGGCAAAATATCGCAAATCTTCATTTTATAAGCATCTGCAGATGGGTTCTTTTTTATTGTATTAATTTCTTTGATTAAATCTTCTGATAACACTTCATCAGCATCAAGCGACAAAACCCAATCATTCTGGCATTCGTTCTGCGCAAAATTCTTTTGAGAAGAAATATTTTTCCATTTATGAAAAATAAACTTGGCTTTATTTTTTAAAGCTATTTCCTCTGTCTGATCTGTACTGCCGCTATCGACAACTATGATTTCATCTGCAACTTTTGAAGCGGCTTTAAGGGTTTTATCAAGTCTTTTTTCTTCATTTAACGTAACAATATAAACCGATAGTTTAACCATTTTATCCTCCTAAAATTGACTTAAAACTTCGGCAAGTTCTTGTGCTTTATCAAGATTAAACATTGCCGTTTGATGAAAACCTGCGTCAACATGGATAATTTCACCTGTCACAGCCGATCCTAAAGGTGAAAGCAAGGCAAGAGCCATGCCCCCAACTTCGTCTTGTGTAACATTCTTGCGCAAAGGGGTATTCAATTCATTATAGCGCAATATTTTTTTAAAATCTCCAATGCCTGCAGCAGCCAAAGTTTTAATTGGACCAGCGGAAATAGCATTGACCCTTACACCTTGCGCACCTAAATCTGCAGCGGCATATCTAACCGATGCCTCAAGTGCTGCTTTTGCAACACCCATAATGTTGTAATTTGGAACATATTTTTCAGAACCTAAATAACTTAAAGTTAAAATGCTGGCGTCTTCATTTAAAATGGGGGCAGCATTGCGACAGGCCTCTAAGAAAGAATAGCATGAAATATGCATCGTATTTATAAAATTTTCAAGTGTTGTATCAATGGTTCGACCCTTAAGCTGATCTTTGTCAGAAAAAGCAATGGCATGTACAACAAAATCGATTTTTCCCCAGCTTTGCGCAAGCATTTTGAAACATTCTTCCACTGATTGCGAATTTGACACGTCACACTTGATTAACATCGTCTCGTTTTTGAGTTCCTCGGCAAGCGGTTGAACTCTTTTTTGTAATGCATCTGATTGATATGATATAGCAATTTGGGCGCCGGCCTTATCTAAAGCTTTGGCAATTCCCCAAGCAATTGAATGATCATTTGCAAGCCCCATAATGAGACCTTTTTTCCCTTTCATAAGCATATTTTTTCTTCCTCTTTATATTATTGGATACAAATTGTTTATATGATTTTGCTTCAAAAGTAAATATCTTAAAATAATCTTTGTTTATGAAAATAAATTTTTATCTTGACCAATGGTTTCTTTTAAGATACAAATCATCACATTAGTAACAATGGAGAAATATTTTGAAAAACTTTGTGAGATTTTGGTTGCGTGTGTTTTTTTACATCTTTAAGGTCAGATGTGATATCCGTTTTGATCTTAAAAAGCTGCCTCAAAAAGGTGTCTATGTTTCAAACCACGTTTCTTATTTAGACCCTATTTTGTTGTTTGCGTTTTTACCAGGCAACCCTATTTTTGCATTAAATGGTCATCTATATCGCAAACGTTTTATTCGTTTTTTGATGAAAACGGCTGACATCAGAGACTATAATCCTATTGAACCTGCTGATTTGAAAGAATTAATTTCTCAGGTCAACAACAATCGCCTCGTTGTTATTTTTGCCGAAGGACGCATTACTGAAAGTGGTGGTTTGATGAAAATTTATGAAGCACCCGGTCTTTTGGCAGACAAAACTAAAGCACCAATTATTCCGATTTGGATTGAAGGTCCCCAGTATGGTTATTTTTCTAAAACAAAAGGAAAATTACCTCACAGACCTTTGCCTAAGATGTTAATTACGGTAGGAAAACCAAGACCCTTCAAACTTCAAGATGAGTTGCGTCGCCAACGCGATCACTTAAGCAACGAAATCTATCATATTTTAACAGATATGCAGTTCGAAATTACCTACAACCCGAACATTTCTATCTTTGCTCAATTAATGAAAACTTCAAAAGTTTATTCTAAAAAAGGATTCTTCTTTAAAAGACCAATGATTATAGAAGACATCAACAGAAAGCCGATGAGCTATAAAGATTTGCTTTTAAGAGTTTATTTGCTCGGCAAATTTTTTAAGAAAAAAGCCGCCCATATGGAGCATGTTGGTCTTTTGCTTCCCAACACAATTGCCACTATCGCAACTTTTTTGGGATTATCTGCATATGAACGCATTCCTGTCATGCTTAATTTTTCCGTCGGCGCCAAAAATATGCTTTCTATGTGCAAAACGGCAGAGGTTAAATTTGTGATTACATCTTTAACTTTTATTAAAACAGCAAAGATGGAACCTGTTATTGATATTCTTAAATCAAACGGCATTGAGATATTTTATCTCGAAAGCTTGGCAAAAAAAATAGGTATATTTAGCAAACTTGGCGCTTTACTCAGATATAAAACAAAGCGTGTTCCTCACCGCCATGGCGGAAATAAAAAAGCTGCTATTTTATTTACATCTGGATCCGAAGGCGCACCTAAAGCTGTTGTTTTGAGCCATGCTAATATTATTTCAAACATTAAACAAGTGACCACCGTTGAAACTATTAATATGACGGACTTGGTTTTCAACGCTATGCCAATGTTCCACAGTTTTGGCCTGACAATAGGTACGCTTTTCCCGCTTTTAGAAGGTGGTCGTGTCTTCTTATATCCTTCTCCTCTACACTATCGTGTGATTGCTGAATTAATTTATGAGTTAGGTGCAACAATTTTGTTCGGCACAGATACATTTTTCAGAGGTTATGGACGCATTGCTCATCCATACGATTTTTATAATGTTCGCTTTATGTATGCGGGTGCTGAGGCAGTTAAACTTGATACGCGCAATATGTTTATGGAACGCATGGGCGTTAGAATTATGGAGGCTTATGGCGTCACAGAATGTGCACCATTTGTAGCCGCCAATAATCACGTATACAGCCGTTTCGGTTCAATCGGCAAAATTGTGCCAGCTATTGAATACAAGCTTGAACCTGTACCAGGCATTGAAAAAGGTGGCGAACTTGTTGTGAAAGGTCCTAATGTGATGCTTGGCTACATTTTGCCTGAAAACCCAGGCGTTTTAGTGCCTTTAGAAGGCGGTTGGTATCATACAGGTGATGTGGTTGAAGTTGATGAAATAGGCTATGTCTACATCAAAGATAGAATCAAACGTTTTGCTAAAATCGGTGGCGAAATGGTGTCATTAAATGCCGTTCAAGACATGGTCATTAAAGCCTACGAATGGATGGGTTCTGACTTTAGCTATGGCATTGTTTCTGTCCCTCATGAAAGTAAGGGCGAGCAAATTGTTTTGGTCACGAACAATAAGCAAGTTAAACAAGATGTTTTACATGACTACATTAAAAACAATGGTATGTCTGAGCTTTTCTTGCCGCGAATTATATTATATCATGATACAATTCCTGCATTTTTAACAGGCAAAACAGATAATGTCACGCTTAAAAAACAGGTTTTGGAAGAACTAGGCTTGAATAAGTCATAAACAGATTATAAATATACCTTTAATACGAATGCCCTCTGTTGTTTTAACAGTGGGCATTCGTATATTGTTTAAAAAATATTTTTTTAATTTAATTGCATACCATTTAAATACGTAACTCCTGCCGTTAGATATGTTGCAAAAATAAGCCAAATAAAGTATGGGTATTGCAAATAAGCAGCTAAAGGTTCTATAGTGTGAAATTTTTTGATCATTATAAATACTGTCCAAACAAGCAGTATAATACAAATAAGACCATACAAAAAATAACCTTTTGCAAAAAATAAAAACGCCCATAAAATTTGCAAAAATAATTGTCCAACAAACAGCAGAGATGCTCTTTGATGATCTTCATGATTTAATATCATGTAATAAGATATAACCATTAGAACATATAAAAGCGGCCAAACAATTGAAAAAACATTATTCGGCGGCGTTAACGGCGGCATCGTTAATGCCGAATAAAACGTGTCAATGCCTTGATATGAAAAATAAGAAGTTAAGCCTGCAGTGAGAGCCACAAACGCGAAACTAATGATAAATTTAACAAGTTGATTCATAAATTTTCTCCTTTTCTAAAACACAAATAATATGAGGAAATAAAAATTCAACCAGCTTCATCTTTTTTATTGCTTTTTGTCAAGAATGATGTATCATTATTCTCATATCAAAGAGAGGTCATAATGAAACAACAGCCAAAGACACTTTTAACTTTTATCGGTGGCGTTAACAAAGACAGAATCGGTGGAAATTGTCAGGTTATTGAGCACACTGATGAAAAAGGACAAACCACAAGAATTATGGTTGATCTCGGAAGTGTTTTTACTCCTTACGAAACAGGCTTTACGGCCGCCTATCCCAATGTTGATGACTATCTCAACCGCCAAGATTTTAAAACAAAACAACTGCATAAAGCCATCAAACCCGTATCTGCGCTTTTTTTAACACATGCACATGAAGACCATATCGGTGCATTGGTTAATTACGTTAAAATGGGTTATCAATTACCACCGATTTATGCTGGTGGATTTACCAGAAATTTTATCAGATTAGCCTTTGCTAAAGAAGGTTTACCTTTGCCTGAAATTACAAAAGTTAAAAACAATGAATTAATTAAAATTGGTTCTAATATAGAAGTAACACCCGTTAATGTCAGCCATAGCGTCATAGACTCTTTTGGCTTTACAACTCTCACTTTTGCAAATTCAAAGCCATATACTGCAATTATCAACAATGGAGACTTTTTAACCGATGAAAATATGCCTATTGGATCTGTTTTTAACAAACAGTCTTACATAGAGACCATTCGCAAAAAACAAGCTCCTACAACAATTATTGAACTTGATTCTACCTCTACCGCCGATAATACTCATGAAAGAATCGGTTTTGACCAAGCTGTTGAAAACACCTACAATGTCTGTATGCAAAATTTAGATAGAAAGATAATTATATCTCCTGTCATTTCAAGAAGTTTGCAAAATATTGCTATTGATATTGAAGTTGCACGCCGCCTCAAAACAAAAGTGTTTTTAGACAGCTATTGGCTCCAACTTGTTAAAGATGCTATGAGCTTGAGTGGTTATAAAGATTTTGACGATGTGGTGTATCGCGGCAAATACCAAGCCTATATGGCTGACAGATCTATTGCTAAAAAGTATATTGTCTGTGCTGGTGCTTTTGCTCAGGGAATGGAAGATTATGAACAAAATAGAAGTCTGACAGAAAATTCACCTATTATCATGTCTTCTGCTACCAAAATGGCTCTTGATTTGCATCCTTATGTGCGATTAAACAAAGATTGTTTAATTTTAGCCAGACAACGCATCATTCATTCTATCAATGGTCAAACAGGACCAAAAATGCTTCAACTTATGGCCAATCAAGGCGCCAAAGTTGTGATTTCTCCAAACGGCAAACAGATTGGAGATTTTGAAGAAGTTCAAATGCAAGATTCCGGACACATTAATGCCAAAGATATGATATCTTTTCTTTCAGACATTCAAGAAGTTATTCCTAATCTGAAAGTTCTTCCCATTCATGGTACGCCCGAACAATGCCTTGACACTCAAAAATTAGCTCAAAGTTTAGGTTTTGACACATATATGCCTTCAAATTTAGACAGTCTTGAGGTGGGACCAAATGGCATAACAAATGTCCAAATCAAAAAACCTGTTTTAAGCTGGTACGCTGTCAAAACTATCATGCCAAACCCTTACGATTCTCGCGACATTCCTTTAGAAGGCTTAAAAGAATTTTGGGAAGTCAATGAAAATTATGAGCCAATTCGCAAAATTTTAGAACTTGATAATGCGCGACGTTATCGCCCGTCTCCTAAAGGAAAAGGTAACAGCATTGACATTGATGCTCTAAATGAACTTCCTTCTAAAGAAAAAATTACCCCTCAAAGCCATAAAGCTTCAATGCGAAAAACGAAGAAACTCTCGAAAATTGAAAGATTTAAGAAACGTAGATCAAATGAATATTAACCTTAAAAGGTTTAGACTATATAATCAGGAAGCAACTTCTTCAGCTTTTTAAGATTTTTGGCTGATGTTGAAATCTCAAATACAAAGTTTTCTTCCTCCTCTTGCTGGCTTTTGACTTCAGCATATTCATAAATCAAACTTTTTGCTTTTCCATCGCTTAGGGGAATTTTAACAAGCAATTTTTGGTTCTGCAAGCTCAATCTTTGATCCAAGAGTTTAAGCAAATCGTCACATCCCTCACCTGTCAGTGCCGAAATCACGACAACAGAATCTAAGTGTTTTTTTATTTGAGTATCTAAAACTTTGATTTCAGGTTCTGTTAATAAATCTTTTTTATTAAGCACTTCAAGATATTGCATTCCGTGCTCAATATTTTGAAGTCCTAAGTGATGCAACACATCTAAAACATCTTTTTGCTGCGCTTTAGAGGCTTTGTTTGAAACATCTCGCACATGAACAATAATCGAGGCTTCGATAACTTCTTCTAAAGTGGATCTAAAAGACATCACAAGTTCATGAGGCAAATCAGAAATAAAACCAACAGTATCAGATAAAATTACCTCGCGTCCTGAGGGCAGTTTAATTCTCCGCATAGTGGTATCCAGGGTAGCAAAAAGCAAATCTTGTGCAAATACTCCGGCGCGTGTCAGATAGTTGAATAAAGTGG
>CADBSM010000040.1 GCA_902797315.1 uncultured Pseudomonadota bacterium
ATTTGCGTCCACCCATTGTATTAAATTTGAAAGACACAACGGCACCGCCATCTTGGAAAGCTACTTGGGCATCCGTTAAATTTTCACCGCCAACAACAGCTTTGCGTTGTATCACAAGTTGTCCGCCTTCAGCACTGTTAATTACTCGAGATGCATTGCTAAGCTTGCCTCTTCTGGCATCTTGCGCTGTTGTACGGCTGTCTACTAGATGAAATGACATCTTAGCTGTTTTTCCCAAAAGTGTTTTCACTTCTTCAGGGTTCTGAACGCCAGGAAGCTGCACGACAATTCTGTCTGTTCCCTGACTTTGAATCACAGGCTCTTTGGTGCCAAGTTCATCAATACGGCGGCGAACAATTTCAATTGATTGATCGACAACTCTTTTAGTTAACATATTCAAAGCTTGCTGTGTATATTTAATCTCAATAAGGCCTGCTTCATTAACACTGACATCAAGACCATCTTCAAGCTTTTTAAAATAACTTATAGCTTGTGTGCGCGAGTTAGCGTTTTCAATTTTAACCTTAACGCTATCAGCGCCAGCAGACAAATTTTGATAACGAATGCGATGTTCGCGCAATGATTGTCTGACAGCATCTTCCAAAAGGCCCATACGCTCGCGGACAACTTCTTTCATATTAACCTCTAAAAGCAAGTTTGATCCGCCCTGCAAATCAAGGCCCAAACTAACCGGCTGCCACCAAGAGGGTAATTTTACAGACTTTGGCATAAAGTTTGGAACGGCTAAAATAAAACCCGCCAAACAAATTGCTAAGATTATTAAAACTCTTTGTATTGATAACTTATACATCTTTTTATCCTAACTTTTTTGTTTTTTTGATTGAGATTTTTCATCTGTCAAGACTTCACGAATAGTGTATCTATGCGCTTTAACCTCAACACCCTTTGAAATTTCAAGTGTCAAATCATCGCCATCAATAGCACGAACTGTTGCATAAATACCACCTGCCGTGATAAGCTTGTCGCCAACTTTAATGGCTTTGAGTTCTGCCTCGCGCTGTTTCATCTTCTTTTGCTGAGGACGAATCAAGAGCAGATAGAATACAATAAAAATCAACAGAATCTGAAGCACCGTACCCAAAACCGGAGCATTCGGAATGGCAGATGCTGCATTTTGTGCGAATGCATCGTTGATAAACATCTATTTCTCCTTAAAATTAAACTTTTTGCAATATACAACAAAAATTCAATATCTCAACACATAAAATAAAGATATTGAACAGTTTTTTTAATATAAATCTGTTTACGGCAGGTAATTTCTTGGATTAACAGCTTTTTTGCCGGCTCTAACCTCGAAATGAAGCTGAGGTTGATTAACGCCACCTGTTTGTCCGACTGTGGCAATTTTTTCGCCGCGTTTGACGCTTTGTCCCTTTTGCACCAAAATTTTATCAAGATGCGCATAAGCTGTGATATAGCCATCAGGATGTTTAACTAAAATCAAGTTTCCAAAACCTTTTAAAGCGTTTCCGGCATAAGCCACGACTCCTTTATCACCCGCTTTAACTGTTGTGCCAATAGGAGCTGAAATGTTAACACCGTCATTTTTGCGTCCCTTTCCCATAGCTCCAAAGTTTAAAATGACTTTTCCTGAAACCGGCCAAACAAACTTAGCATTTCGTTTAACTGACACCGGCCTTGATGGCGCAGAAGATTTTTGAGACGAAAGTTGTTTTGAGGTGTTTTTGAGTGAGCTTTGCGCTGTCTGTTTCGTTGATTGTTGTGTTTGTCTGTTTTGTTTGATGGCTTTTGCATTTGAACCTGGAATCACAATTCGTTGTCCAACATTTAAAGCATAAGGCGGTTTAATATTGTTTTTAGATGCCAGTGCTTGGTAGGTTGTATTATAACGCCTTGCGATTGAGGCAAGCGTATCGCCCTTCTTGACAATATAAGCACTCGATGAGCTCATTTTCAAAACCTGACCGACATAAAGCTGATCAGGGCTATCTATGCCATTGAGCTCAATAAGCTCTGAAATGGACATATCGTAGCGCCTGGCAATGCTGTAAAGTGTATCACCTTTTTTAACTTCAACAGTAGATGGAGTCTTTGCGCCGAAAAGCGGCATATTCTGCAAAAGGCTGCAACCGCTCAGAAGAAAAGAAATCAGCAATATTGAGTATATTTTTTTATGCATTTTTCAAGCTTTCAACTTTTGAAAATACAATCAAAATCACTAAATATTCGTTAAATTCTCATTTTGAATTTATTTCAGGATCTCGTTTTATCTTCCGCCGTTTTTTTGCTTCATTGAGCCCATTGCTGACACATTTTCATTTATCAATGTGTGCGCCTGCTCTGCTGACTTTTGTGCCTTTCGGGGCTGCAAAACACCGCGCAGAGTTTGAATAACTTTGTAAGCCTTCTTGTCTTTTGCCTTTTCTTCTGGTGTTTTTGCAATGAATAATTTTATCAAATCTATTAAAATTACTCAATAAAAACATTGAAATCTCTCTTGATTTTTGAACTAAAAACGCTTATGGTATGCTTTGATTTAAACGGGAAAAAAATAATGGCACAAAAACCTGATATTGAAGATTTCAGCGGCGATAAATATAAATACGGTTTTACAACCGATATTGAAGTTGAAAGTGTGCCTAAAGGCTTAAATGAAGAGATTATAAAGCTCATTTCGAAGAAGAAAAATGAGCCGGAATGGCTTTTGGAAAAACGCTTAAAAGCATATAAGCATTGGCTGACAATGGCTGAGCCGACATGGGCAAAACTGAGCTATGACAAAATCAATTATCAAGATTTGTTTTATTATGCTGCCCCGAAGCAAAAAGTTAAGCCTAAAAGTTTAGATGATGTTGATCCTGAGTTGTTAAAAACCTATGACAAACTTGGTATTCCGCTAAAAGAACAAGAAGTTTTATCAGGTGTTGCGGTTGATGCCGTATTTGACAGCGTGTCTGTTGCCACAACCTATCGTGCTAAGCTCGCCGAGCAAGGCATTATTTTCTGCTCAATCTCTGAAGCCATTCAAGAACACCCTGATTTGGTGCAAAAATATTTGGGCTCTGTCGTGCCTTATACCGATAATTTCTTTGCCTGCCTTAATTCCGCTGTTTTTACGGACGGCTCATTTGTATATATTCCCAAGGGCGTGAAATGTCCGATGGAGCTATCGACTTATTTTCGCATTAATGCTCAAAACACTGGCCAGTTTGAACGCACTTTGATTGTCGCAGATGAAGAAAGCTATGTTTCTTATTTAGAGGGGTGTACAGCCCCTCAGCGTGACGAAAATCAACTTCATGC
>CADBSM010000041.1 GCA_902797315.1 uncultured Pseudomonadota bacterium
AAAAAATGAAAAAAAAAGCAATAAAAAAAGAAAAAAAACCTTCATTGATAGCCAGATTTTTTAGCAAATTAAAGACTTATCTTTTTACAGGCATCTTAGTTACGGCGCCAGTTGGAATCACTTTTTATATAGCTTATAACTTAATTATTTATATTGATAGATGGTCTAATGCAATTGTGCCACCTAAGTTTAGACTTAATGAATATTTGCCTTTTGATGTTCCGGGGCTTGGTGTCATAATCATTGTTGCTGCTTTGATTTTTGTTGGTATGTTTACAACAGGTTATGTTGGTCGTTTTTTTGTGCGCGTGGGTGAAAAAATTGTATCCAAAATGCCTTTTATTTCAAGTGTTTATAATTTATTAAAACAAGTGTTTGAAACATTTTTTTCAGGCAAAAAGCAATCATTCAATCAGGTTGTGCTGCTTGAATATCCTCGTCGAGGAATTTGGATTTTGGGTTTTGTGAGTGCAAAAACACAAGGAGAGGTCGGAAAAAAAATTGACGGCAATACTTTAAATGTGTTTGTACCCACAACTCCAAATCCAACATCTGGTTTTTTAATTTTTGTACCTGAAAAAGATGTTATCAAGCTGAAAATGTCTGTAGAAGATGGTTTGAAACTTGTGATTTCTTGTGGCATTGTCACACCAGAAGAAGCTAAGAACAAGGCACTTATAAAGAAAAAGAATTAATAGGTATTCAAAACTTGTCATACCTGTCTTGCATTAAGCAACATTTCAATTTCTTGACCTGCTTTATTTCTATCTAATTTATCAACCACAAGACACACTCTTCCACGATGGTGGAGCGTTTATTATAAGCGTCATACTCTTTATTTTTTACCAATAACTGAAACGCCTCCCATATATGGACGCAATTTTAATGGTATGTTGACACTTCCATCAGCATTTTGATGATTTTCAATAAACGGAACTAAAGCTCGCGGAGTCGCAATGCCGGTATTATTTAGGGTGTGTGCAAATTTAACCTTACCATCTGCATTTGCTCTATATCTTAAATTTGTTCGACGTGCTTGCCAATCTGTAATATTAGAGCAAGAATGTGTTTCACGATAACAATTTTGCGAAGGAACCCATGCTTCTAAATCATATTGACGATATTTTGGCGCGCCCATATCGCCAGTACAAACATCTAAAACACGATATGGAATTTCAAAATCTTGTAAAATTTCTTCTGAAATAGCCAATAATTTTTGATGCCACTTTTCACTTTCATTAATGTCGTTGGCGCAGATCACAAATTGCTCCGTTTTCATAAATTGATGAACTCTAACCAGACCTCTTGTATCTTTGCCGGCAGCTCCAGCCTCACGTCTAAAGCATGGCGAAAATCCTGCATACAAAATAGGGAGTTCATTTTCTTGCAAAATTTCATCAGCTCGAAGAGAATTTAATATAAGCTCTGCTGTTCCTGAAAGATAAATATCATCTTGAGGCAAATAATATACTTCATCTCGCGAAAAAGGAAGATATCCTTGTCCGTAAAGGGGTTTTTCTTTCGAAATTGAAGGAACAGTAATAACCGTAAAACCATGAGAACGAAGTTTATCTATAACATACATATGCATAGCAATCTCTAATTTAGCTAAATCGTTTTTAATCGCATATGTGCGCGAACCTGAAACTTTGGCAATACGCTCCATTTCAGCCCAATCATTAATAGCCATTAATTCAACATGATCTTTAGGCTCAAAATCAAAGGTTGGTTTATCCCCAACATATCTACGCACCACATTTTCGGAATCATCTTTTCCAATCGGCGCATCAGGTGAGGGAAGATTAGGAAACTTGAGCATCATAAGCTCAAACTCTGAACTCAAAGATTCAAGCTCTTGTTGTTGTTGTTTTAATTCTTCTCCAAGAGCTTTACTCTTTTCAATAATCAACGGTCTTTCTTCGTTTGAGGCAGATTTTATTTGGTTGCTCAATTTGTTTTTTTCTTCAGAGATCGCCTGTGATGAGGTTTTTAATGCCGTGATCTTTTGGTGCAATACGATGAGTGCCTCTATATCAAGATCTTCTGTCGTATAGCCTTTTTTTTGCAACCCACTTTGAACAAGTTCTTTGTTTTCTATAATATATTTAATATCCGGCATTTTTTAGTATCTCCTTCTTGTTGTTCTACGTTTTGTTGTTGTATATGTTTTTCGTTTTGTTTTTGTTAGCGAATCAGCAAGCGTGTCAAAAATTTGTCCGCTTTTATTTTGTGTTTTACTGCCGACAAAAGCACCAATCAGCAATAGCCAAATCATTTTCAAAAACTTTTTCTTTTCAGATTTTGAAAGCCAGCCCCAAATACCCTTAATCCAACGAACAAGAAAGAATTCTTGTTTTTTGATAAGCACTTTATTTGAAGATGCTGAATTTATGGTAACTTGTTGATCTTCTGAATTTTTCTTTTGGAGAACCGGTTTGATTTTGCATCTGAATGGTTTTAAAATTTCATCAATTCCTTCTGTTGAGATATAGGCACCATGAACGCGCGAAAGTTGACCGTTACCTGCCAAGAAAAGCGCATCACCGCGTCCGACCAAATCTTCAGCGCCTGTTGTATCTAAAATTGTTTTAGAATCAACTCCTGATGCTGTTTTAAAAGCCATGCGGCTTGGAAAATTAGCTTTGATTGAGCCTGTTACAACATCAACCGATGGTCTTTGTGTCGCTAATATAAGATGAATGCCGGCAGCTCTTGCTTTTTGCGCCAAAATTTGAATTTTCTTTTCAACAGTTTTATCCGATAAAACTAAATCCGAGAATTCATCTACAACCGCAACAATATAAGTCATGTTACCTTCTCTTTGATTGTATTCCTCAATATTTTTGGTTAATGTTTCTTCAAAAAGTTCATAGCGTTTGTTCATTTCATCTACCAAAAACTGCAAGGCTTCTGAAGCATCTGAATTGTCTGTCACAACGGGCATAAGCATATATTTTTGATCATTATAAACCGAAAACTCAATACGTTTAGGATCAATCATCACAAACTTCAATTCGTTTGGTTTTTTGCGCTTAATCAAAGAGATAATGAACGAATTTAATCCAACAGATTTGCCAGAACCTGTGGCTCCTGCAACCAAAAGATGCGGCATTTTTGCAAGATCTGCAAACATCGGTGTACCATCAATTGTTACTCCCAAGTTAATCGGTAAAGCGCCTTTGGCATTTTGAGCTTCTGGTGATTGTAAAACATTTTCTAAAGGAACGGTTTCAAAAACATCATTCGGAATTTCAAACCCGATACATCCCCCTTCGCAAACATTGCTGATACGTAGCGTCTTAACACCCATTTCTCGAGCAATGTCTTCCAGAGATGAGGTAATGTTTTTTATTTTTGTTCCGGGTTTTGGCTTAAAACGAATTTGTTTAATTAAAGGGCCAATACCTTCTCCCTCAACTTTACCTTCAACACCATAATGCAATAAGATTTCTTCTAAATCTGACATTTATATCATCCCTTATTATTAATTATTTGATTTCAACATCTCTTCAGGCGCTTCAATTCCCAAAAGATAAAGAGATAATCGAAGCGTATCGCGCACAAGCCTAGCCAACTTCAAGCGAGATTGCGCTACTTGTTTTGTTTCAGCGCCCATAATCGGGCAAGAGTTATAAAAAGAGCTGAAAAGCTGCGCCAAATTATAGGCATAATCTGCAATAATGCTCGGTTCTTTATTTTTAGCTGCTCTAAAGACGGCATTTTCAAACAAAGTTAGCTTCAATGCTAAGTCTCGTTCATCATTTGTTTCGATCAAAATATCATCTTCTAACAAATTATTACTTGAAGCTTTTCTGATAATCGAATTAATTCTTGCAATAGCATATTGAATGTAAGGACCTGTTTTCCCATCAAATTTTGCAAAATCGTCTAGTTCAAAAACATATCCTGATTGTACAGGATTTTTCAAATCTTGAAATTTGATTGCAGCCATTGCAACTTGACTAACAAGTTTTTCTATTCTGTTTTTATCATAACCTTGTACTTCATTTTCTTTCGGCATTGAAGAACGAACTTTATCTTTACTCAGTTCAATCAGGTCATTGAGGTTCATCACACCACCATCCCGTGTTTTAAATGGCTTACCATCTTTGCCATTTACAGTCCCGAAACCAACGTGTTCAAGCAGGGTATGCTCAGACAGCCCAAGTAGTTTTGAAACTTCAAATACCTGTTCAAAGTGAAGTGATTGACGCTTATCCACAACATAAATAATTTCATCAGCTTTCAAATCATCAACGCGCATTTTTATTGTGGCGATATCCGTTACTTGATAGCCGTATCCACCGTCAGATTTAACCAAAATAGCGGGAGGCATCGGTTTGTTCTTTTCTTCTAAACGAATAATTGTTGCACCGTCATCTACTTCTGACAAGCCCTTTTTCTCACACATTTTAACAATTTCAGAGCACATATCATGAGCATCACTTTCGCCAAGCCACAAGTCAAAATGGGCTTCAAGTTCATCGTAGTTTGCTTTGACAGCCTTAATAGATACAGACCTTAAATGTTGCCATGCCTTAAAATATTCTTGATTGCCGTTTTGAAGTTCTGCCGTAATTTGACGAGCCGTTTCCTTGGCTTTTTCATCTTCTTTACAGCGTATATTTGCTTTTTTATAAAACTCTGAAATATCATCAATGTTATAACTTGAAACTTTTGATAAATCCCCATCTTTGAGGATAATCTCAGAAAGAATCATGCCCATTGGTGTTCCCCAATCACCAAAATGCACATCAGAAATCACTTTATGACCAACAAAAGCTAAAATACGCCTAATACTTTCGCCAATAACAGCAGACCGTAGATGTCCAACGTGAAGCGCCTTTGCAACATTGGGTCCGCCAAAATCCATCACAATCGTCTTCGGCTGAGAGGTTAAAGGGCAATTCAGCCTTTCATCTGAAGCCATATTATTCATAGTTTTAGCAATGAATGCATTTTTAAGTTTTATATTAACGAAACCAGGACCATCCACGGAAACAAAATCTATAGTTTCATCTTGTTGTAACTGTTTTGCTATTGCTTCACCGATAAGACGTGGATTTTGCTTTAAGGTTTTAGCCAACGCTAAAGCTCCATTACATTGAAAATCGCTCAAATCCGGTCTGTCAGAAGGTTTAAGAAGTGATAGAGCAGGGTCAAAACCTAATGTTTCAAAAATTCTTTCAATTTTAAGTGTTAATTGTTTTTCAAGTGTCAAGTTCATATTTTTATCTTTCTATTCTTCGCATTCAAAATAAGTACGTGTCGGCAATAAAAGGCGGCAGCTAAAATAATCAACATCAGTTTGTTTTGCACGCACACCTGTTTGATGTTTTTGGCACTCTTGATCAGCCAATTCCTGAACTTTTTGCTTTGAATCCCATATTGGATTAGAACAAATCACAGGTTTTTGAGGGGTTGAACGCCCAACATACAGATGTGCAATATCAGTTGCACCGGCATTTCGACGCCTGTCGACAAAAGGCTCAAAAGCAGAGCATGCCGTCATCATAGCTAAAATGCCTATGAGCAAGATCATTTTTATGCTGGACATTTTTTTTTACTCCGTTAAATTAAGAATCAAACTTGAGGTCAATCATATACGAAGAAGAATTTAAATGCAAAGCGAAAATGAATATATTGGAGATGATAATTTTAAAAAATTTTTAATTCACTATAACTGTCCGACACCTCTTCATGTTGTTAAAATGAAATTTGCCGGTGCTATATGTTCTCCAAACCCTAATTTAAGACCGACAGACGTTATTTCTTCTTTTTGGGAAGAAGGTTTAGAGCCGCGTTTAGAAACAAAAAATGAAGCCGAACTTTTTTTTAAGTTTTTTATGGGTCTGTGGGATGAAATGTTTGCACAAATCGGCTTTAATAAGCTTAAACTGTCTGAGTGTCACAACCAAGATGTTGCTCAAGAAGCTCTCAAACATTATGAAGAAGTTGAACTAGGATTTTTAGAAGGTTTTTGGGGCGGTCAATCTGATTTGAAAATTCCTGTTTATTTGTCAGAAGTAATAGATTCTTTAACAGATCTTGCCTCTGTTTACCAAGTTTTGATTGAAAGAGCCCACAAGGGTGAGGGGACAGAACTTCTTTTAAAAACACTTAAAGATACGAATAAAATGGTCAATAAAGCCTTTTCATTTGTGATTGAAAATTATGTTCTTCCAAAGATTAGAAATATCCACTAAGCTTTTGAAATTCTATGACTTCTTCTATCGATAAATATTTCTCAGCATCTGCAAAGAATATGATGAGTAAATGGGTTTATTCAAATTTTAATATTTGAGCATAGAACTGGAACTCAATTGAATATGTCGATGGTTTGAAGTGGAGACAGAAAAACAATCACTTGATTTATTTTTTTATCTTTATGAATAGCCGAAAGTAATATCAAACTAAATTTATACAAGAGTATATTTTGATGAGATAAGCATTCGATGCTACCAGTCAATAAATAATCAATTTAAAAACAACCGTATAGAGATGAAAATACTTCTTTATAGAGTGATAGGTTGTCGTGTTTCTGATTTGCTGTTTTTGTCGCATAATATCTATTATGTATAATAAAAACGAATTTAAAGTCCAAAACTTTGAATTTATGCTATTTTTTCTTTATAAAGAATTATCCTTAAAATCTACATTAATGCTGCCTCAATAAGCGATTTTGTATATGATGATTTCGGATTTTTTAATATACAATCCGCGTCATTGATTTCAACAATCTTTCCATTTTTCATGACAGCAATTCGATCTGACATAGCTGTCACTGCACGCATGTCGTGTGAAATAAAAACATATGTTATATTAAATTTTTTCTGAAAATCTTTCAAAAGGTGCAAAATCTGTTTTTGGATAGTAACGTCTAAAGCTGAAGTTGGTTCATCTAAAACAACCAATTTCGGTTGTAAGATCATTGCACGAGCGATAGCTATTCTCTGTCGTTCGCCACCAGAAAATTCATGAGGATATTTATGAAGGCTTTCTTTCTTAAGGCCGACCTGCATTAACATATCTAAAACCCTCTGCTCAATTTCAGATGGCGTTAAATCTTTAAGATGAACTTTCAAACCCTCTCCGACAATATCTAAAACATTCATCCTTGGATTGAGAGAATTGTAAGGATCCTGAAAAATAATTTGAACTCTTTTTCTAAAATCCTGAGAATTAGAAAATTTCAAATTATAATCTATAGAACCTTTATATTTAATCAAATCAACAATACATTGGCCCAAAGTTGTCTTACCCGACCCGCTTTCTCCGACTAGACCCAAAGTTTCACCCTCATAAACTTCAAGAGAAACCTGATTTAAAGCAACGATTTCATCTAAAACTTTTCCAAAAATATTTGTTTTGATAGGATATCGAACATCAAGATTCTGTATTTTTAGCGCCTTATTTTTGTTTGTTTTTTTGTTTTTTTTCAAAATATTAGAAGACGAAATTAATGTTTTTGTATATTCATGCTGAGGCGATCTAAAAACATCTTTTGTCTTTCCCTCTTCTACAATTTGACCTCGGTACATGACAATAATTCGGTCGGCAATTTTGGATACTAAATGCAAATCATGCGAAATAAAAATAACCGACATACCAAATTCGCGCTTCAATTCTAATATTAAATTAATAATCTGACGTTCAATCGTCACATCTAGCGCTGTTGTCGGTTCATCTAAAATTAATATATCTGGTCGATTCGCTATAGCCATAGCTATCATAACACGTTGTCGCTCTCCACCAGACAACTCATACGGATAAGCATAATATCTCTTCTCAGGGACTTTCAGCCCAACCTTTGTCATCAATTCAATAACCTGGACTTTTGCCTCATCTTTGGTGCAAAATTGATGCAGTAGAATTGTCTCCATTATTTGTTTGCCCACTTGGTGCAGTGGATTTAAAGAAGACATCGGCTCTTGAAACACAAAACCGATTTTTGATCCTCTGATCTGACGCATCAAATGATTGGGCGCCCCTATCAATTCTTTATTTTCAAATTGAATCGAACTGGTTTTTGTATATTTTCCATTTGTCAGTCCTAAAATAGACAAGGCTGTAACTGATTTTCCTGAACCGCTTTCTCCGACAATACCTAATATTTCATTTTCATAAAGATCAAAACCAACATTTTGTGTGGCTTTAAATTCTTTATCTCCAACATTAAAACTGATTGACAACTTGTTGATTTTAAGATTTTTTTTCATATCTGTTTCTTTCGCGAATCAAAACTATCACGAACCCCCTCGCCTATAAAAATAAGCATTGTCAACAACCCTGCTAAAACAATAAAAATGGTTATACCTATCCATGGTGCTTGAAGATTGTCCTTGCCTTGTCTAACCAAATCTCCTAAAGAAGGATAATCTTGAGACAAACCCAACCCTAAAAAGTCAAGTGACGTTAGCGCCACAATTGATTCTGAGAGAATAAAAGGAATAAACGTTAATGAAGTGACAAGAGCGTTTGGAAGAATGTGCTTTAAAATAATCCTTAAATTGCTGACCCCTAAAGCTTTTGCTGCCTTGACATATTCGAAGTTTCGAGTTCGTAAAAACTCTGCCCTCACCATAGAAGTTAAAGATGTCCAAGAAAAGAGCATTAATATAAAAAGAATACTCCAAAACGTTGGCGTAAAAAGGCTTGCAATAATAATTAAAATGAATAGTTGCGGCAGACTCTCCCATATTTCAATGACGCGTTGCAACGTGATATCTAGCTTTCCACCAAAATAGCCTTGAACGGCACCAATAAAGATACCTAAAACAGAAGAAAAAATTGTTAATATAAAGGCGAAAATAACAGAAAGCCTTATACCATAAAGAACTCGGGCCAAAATATCCCTTCCCTCATCGTCTGTTCCCAACCAATGAACCTTATCAGGTTTTGATGGCGTTTGTGTTTCGATGTCATAATCAACAGTGTTGTATGAAAAAGGAATAACCGGCATAATCATAAAGCCGTGCGTTTGAATATTCTTTTTGATCAATGGATCTTTATAATTTGCAGGCGTTGGAAAATTTCCTCCGAAAAACTGATCTGTCAACGTTTCAAAAACAGGCATATAAAACTTGTTTTTATACCATAAAAACAATGGTTTATCATTAGCAATAAATTCTGAAAAAATAGAAGTCACAAAAATCCCCAAAAAAAAGGCAAGTGCAAACTTGGCCCTTTTGTTTTTTTGAAAAACCTTGATTCTATCCTTCCAGACCTGACTATACATTTTTTGTAAACCTTAGATCAATCTTGCTATTTTATCTTCTGCGTTTGGAATTTCTGCGCGCCTTTGGTTTATAAGAAAACAAATTTTCATCTAGAGGTTTGCCTACCGTCGTCTCATACAAAGACAACGTCACTTCAACGCTTTGAGGATCTATAATTTTCCACTGTTTGAGCTCAAACGGATTATTTGAAAAAACAAGTGTAATCGGTCCCATGTCTTTAGATTTTGCATATTCTAAAGTAATTGTTGTTGAACCTGCATCTTTATAAAAATCAGCAATTTTAAGCGATTGGTTATCAATTTTGATATTATTGGTTAAAATTTTAGTGCCAGGAATGTCATTGTAGTCAATATTGGTCAGCTGATCAAGCTCTTTATCGTGAAAAACTATCTCATCACCATTTCCCACAATTAAAACATCTGTCGGAGCGGCATATTCCATTCTAATTTTTGATGGCTTTGATATATAAAGTTTTCCTTCAGCAGTTGAACCGTTACTGGCCATTTGAACAAACCGAGATTCTAAAGTTGTTATACCATTTAAATAGTTCTCAATTTTTTGGATATCATTTGGTGTTTGAGCCATCGCTTGAAATGAAAAAAGCAACATCAAAAAAAATATTTTTTTCATATCTATCTCCTATTTTTCATCTTTAAAAAACGTGTTTGATTTCGGAAAGCCAAAAGGAACAAGTTTTCCACTTTGAGCGCGGTGCGAAAGCCATGTAATTAAATTCTTTTCAACAGTAACACCTGAAGAACGGTTATATGAAAAACCAATATTTGAATCAAAGCTTTGAATGTCTGTCATTTGCGCATTCTGATACCTTTGCAGTCTCACACCTCGACCCCGAGCCATTGTTGGAATTTCTTCTACCTTAAAAATTAAAAGTTTGCGGTTTTCGCCAACAATAGCAACCATGTCCCCCACAATTTTTTTGCAGAACAAAGCTTTTTCTCCTGAGGAAAGGTTCATTATTTTGCGCCCATTTCGGGTTTGGGCTAAAATATGATTTTCATCAACAACAAAGCCATATCCTGTATTAGAGGCTATAATATAACTGGTATTTGGTTCAAAAACAAACATTTCAGAAATATTATCATTGTTAGAAAGGTCAATCATTAAACGAAGTGGCTGTCCAAAGCCCCTACCTGAAGGAATGTCGCTGGCTTGAATGGTAAAAAATTTACCAGATGTATCAAGCAATATAATTTTATCAGTTGTCTGAGCATGAATTGCCTTCAAAAGGCTGTCTTCTTCTTTGAACTTAAAGTCTTCTGTTAAGTTAACATATCCCTTCATACTTCTGATCCAACCTTTTTCAGACAAAATAATCGTAATCGGTTCTTTTTCAACCAAAGCCTCAATCGAAATTTCAATATCTGTCGGCGGTGCAGCAAAATCCGTCTTGCGTTTCCCAAGAGCTGTCTTCTTTCCAAAACGTTCTTTTGTTGCTTTAATTTCTTCTGCAATTGCTTTCCATCGTTTTGCTTCATCTGTTAAAAGAGCTTCCAGGGCTGATTTTTCATCATTCAGAGCATCATATTCAGCTTTGATTTCACTTTCTTCTAATTTGCGTAAGCTTTTAAGTTTCATATTTAAAATGGCATCAGCCTGATTGTCACTTAAAGCAAATTTAAGCATCATAACAGATTTAGGATCATCTTCCTGTCGAATAATACTGATAATTTCATCTAAATTCAAGAAGGCAATCAGATAACCTGACAAAATTTCAAGTCGAGCAATAATTTTAGAAAGCTTATGATAAGAACGCCTTTTCAACACTTCATGTCTATGGACTAGATAAGCTCTTAAAACTTCTCCAATACTCATTACTCTTGGAACGCCATCTGAATCTAAAACATTCATATTCATATTAAATTTTGATTCAAGTTCTGTTTCTTTAAAAAGCAACTCCATGAGCATATCAGCATCAACAGTTCTGTTCTTTGGCTCTAGAACAATTCGAATATCCTGAGCTGATTCATCTCTAATATCTGCAAGCAACGGAAGTTTCTTTTCATTTAAGAGATCTGCAATTCTTTCTATCAGTTTTGATTTAACAACGCCGTAAGGAATCTCCGTCACAATGATTTGATAAAGACCATGACTTAAGTCTTCCTTTGACCATCTGGCACGAATACGAAAACTTCCTTTACCTTGTTTGTAGGTATTAACAATGCTATCAAAACTATCTACAATAATCCCACCTGTTGGAAAATCAGGACCTTTTAAGCGCTGGACTAAAGCTTCATCTGTGGCGTCAGGTCTATCAATAAGGCAAAGCAGAGCATCGCATACCTCACTTAAGTTGTGCGTTGGAATGTTCGTTGCCATGCCAACAGCAATTCCTGTTGCACCGTTGCAAAGCAAATTAGGAACAGATGCCGGCATCACAGAAGGCTCTTGTTCTTCACCATCATATGTATCCACAAAATCGACGGCATCATCTGAAAGACCTTCCATTAAAGCAACGGCAAAATCCGTTAAACGAGCCTCGGTATAGCGCATTGCTGCCGCACCATCACCATCAATATTACCGAAATTGCCCTGCCCGTCGACAAGCGGATAACGCACCGAAAAGTCTTGTGCTAGTCTAACCATTGCGCCATACACACCAACATCGCCATGCGGATGGTATTTACCTATCACATCTCCGACAACACGAGCACATTTTTTATACCCTGTTTTGGGATCAAGATGTAATTGCCTCATAGCATATAAAAGCCTTCTGTGTACAGGCTTTAAACCATCTCGAACATCTGGAAGAGATCGCGAAACAATTGTCGACATGGCATACGATAAATACCTTTTACTTAGTTCTTCTTTTAAGGCTACATCTTTTATTTTTGCTTCAATCTCAGGCATTTTCTTCTTTCATCTGACTTAAAATTTTCAAGAGGTTAGCACGAGACTTTGGAAATTTCAAGCCATGTGCATCAAAAAAGTTTTTTTTGAGGAAAAATTCGTTCATCTTCAAAAGATCTAAAACATCTTCAAGTGTTGGGTTTATGTGCTTATTTATCGCAAAATGAGGATATTTGAAAAGTTTATTTTCATAGGTTTTACCAACTTCATAGCAAACAGCCCGCCCACTTTTAGGCGAAACAAAGGCCAAGTTTTCAATACTTCCTGTAACAACACATGAACCAAGATCAAGGCCTATTCCTAAAAAATAAAGCAGTCTGAATTCTGATATTGCATAGTTCTGAAGCCACATCTTACTTTCCAAATGATCCATAAACAACGATATAGAACGGATCAATCCCTCTAAAGGTTCATTTTCAGGCAGACATGCATTAAAAAGCTCACAAAAAGAACTTAATAAAGCAAGCTTATAGGAATTTGACAAAACATGAGCTACATTAGATTTGAGCAGTTCCACCCCTTTCAACTGCGGCATATGATTATCTAGTCTTGCATAGGCATTAAAAGATACTTTATTACCTAATTGATATACGCCAAGTTTTTTTTTAGATGCTGCCGATTTGATAAAACCTGTTATTTTGCCGTGTGCTATCGACAGCAATGTCACAATAAGCGAATTTTCGCCATGCCTTAAAATTTTAACAATGTAGCCTTCGTCTGATATTTGCATCTATATAAAAACATTCTCCTATTTAAAAGATGCTTGATTTGGGCATTTTTTTCAAGTTTTTTTTCAAATTTATTCCAGTAATATCGTTCAAATCACCTTGGGGAAAACTTTTATAATCATAGACTTCTTATATCATTTTTTTTACAATCAGCCTAGCAGAAAAATTTATTAGAAGGATTTAATCATGACTGAAAATCATTTAATTTATGCCCCTTTTATAGGGGTCGTGCCTACAGCCGAATATGCCAGCGAAGTTGCCGCTCCGCCATATGATGTTTTGTCTTCAAAAGAAGCTAAAATTAAAGCACAAGGAAAACCTTATAGTTTTTTACATGTTTCAAAAGCAGAAATCGATTTTGAGGGTGATGTTTCCCCATATGACGAGCGTGTTTATCTTAAAGCAGCTGAAAATTTTAAAAATATGCTTGACCATGGCATCTTGTATAAAACCAATAAGCCTTGTTTTTATGTTTACCAAATGATTATGGGAGATCACATTCAGACCGGTCTTGCTGTTGCTGCTTCTGTCAAAGCTTATGTTGAGGGGCGTATTAAGCGTCATGAATTGACAAGAGTCGCTAAAGAAAATGACCGCGTTAAACAAATTAGAACTGTCGGTGCCCAAACCGGTCCAGCTTTGCTTATTAATAAAAATATACCTGAAATTAAGGCCTTGTTAAAAGAGATTACGACTTCAAGAAAACCTGCTTTTTCAGTTCTTGGAGATTATAATGTACGACATAGTTTGTGGATTGTGAGTGACGAAGCAGAAATCAAGCAAATACAAGAAGCTTTCAACAACCAAAACGAAGCCTACATTGCAGACGGACACCACAGATCTGCCGCTGCAGCCAGACTCGCAGCAGAAGATGGTACAACAGATAGTGCTCGTTTTCTTGCTGTAGCCTATTTTGAAGATGAAATGAAAATTTGGGACTATAATCGTGTTGTCTTTGATTTGAATGGTCTAACCAAAGAAATCTTTTTGGATAAAATAAAACAAAACTTTAATCTTTCTGCCATTTCTATGTCAAAACCTGCAGCTAAAGGCAAATTCACAATGTATCTCGATGGGCAATGGTATCTTATGGAGCACATTGGCATACCAATGCCTGATGATCCAGTTTCTCAGCTTGATGTGAGCTTGCTTAGCCAAAAAGTTTTGAAAGACATATTAGGTATTGAAGATTTGCGTAATTCCGAAAGAATAGATTTTATTGGCGGAATTAGAGGGGCTGAAGAAATTCAAAAAGTTGTTGACGAACACCAAGGTTCTGTCGGATTTATGGTATATCCGACAGCGGTTGAAGAACTTATCGCCGTTGCCGATCAAAAAATGCTTATGCCACCAAAATCAACCTGGTTTGAGCCAAAACTTGCTGATGGTATTGTTTCTAAAATCTAAAAAAAAGAACCTCTTAAAGTTTTAACTTAAGAGGTTCTTTTTTAATAAGCTTTTCAACGCTGTTTTAGCACTTTTTGATAAAGCCAAGAGATAGTTTGTCCTACCAAAAACACAGCATATCCCCACACCAAAAAAAGCGTCAGATAATCAATCAACCGAATCCATGTTGGAAAAGATTTTATCCAGCTGTAAAACTTTTGATAAGAAAAGTTGACTCTATGGCCTGAGAAAACAACCAAAATAGCAAGCAAGCTCTGTAAAAATGGCATAATCAGCAAAACAGCGCTGATAACAATCATTAATATCTTCATAAAACTGATATTTGAAGTTCAACAATAACTTGATAAAAATTAAAAACTTCTGCAAAATTGCACAAATTTAAAAATTTGTCAATATTTTTTTTCGTTTTTTTTAAAATTTAAAAGGCTTAATTACTTTTTTTAGAACGCCATTTAATTCAGACAGGCAAATGCCATAATTAGTTATGGCAACACCATAGCTTTGAGCATAAGCTATTTTAGATAAAATTGCTTTTCTGTTTTGTGTGCATCCGCCACATTGAACAATTAATTTATAGTCTTTCAAATTTTGAGGTAATACACATCCGCTTATATGTTCAATAAACAATTTTTTACCTGTTTTGGAGCGTAAAAGATTAGGAATTTTGACCGTGCCAATATCGTCATCTGTTGCGTGATGTGTACAAGATTCTGAAATCAGAACTTTGTCTCCGTCTTGAAGCTTTTCTATCATACTCGCACCATCTATAAAGGTTTTTAAATCGCCTTTCATTCTAGCCATTAAAATTGAAAAGGTTGTACAAGGAATGTGATCTGGCGTATTTTGAACCATATGCTGGACAACCTGAGAATCGCACACCACCAAATCCGGAGATATTCTAAGATTTTCTAGAACTTGCGGATAATCTGTCTCTTTACAAACTAAAACTTGTATATCATAGTCAAGGCACTCTCTGATAGCCTGAACTTGCGGCATAATCAGCCGTCCTTTCGGTGCCTCATAATCAATCGGAACTATCATAACAATCAGACCTTTGGGTTTAACTAGATCTGCTAACATTAATGGAGAAATGAGAAAATCTTCCGGACAAATTTTGACAAGTTCACTTATTAAAATTTTAATCAATTCTTGACGCAAAGAAAAATTCGATAAATCACATACAATTGTGCCAGAAAGAGACTCAACATTCGCCATCTGTCGCTTGTTAACAATTTGAATATATGGAATATTTTTAGATTGAAGCAAATCAATAATCTGATTTTTGATCAAAGAAGAAGAATTTTCATTACAAACAACTAAAGCAACATCTGTACGATCTAAAACTGTCCGCGTTTTTTCAAGACGTTTGTCAGAAAGGTTTGTCTTATCTCCAAAGCCTGCTGTATCAAGCCATAAAACAGGGCCTAGAGGGTGAAGCTCTTGAGCTTTCTCAACAACATCTGTTGTTGTGCCCTTCACATCAGAAACAATAGAAATTTCCTGACCTGTTATCAAATTAAGGAATGTTGATTTTCCAGAATTGACCTCTCCTAAAATAGCAATATGAAGTCTAAGAGACTTTGGCGCCACTTGCATCATCTTTTCCTTGTGAAATTTTTAAAATAACGTGATGAGCTAAATAAAGTCCCATCACAGCCGTAACTGTTGATAAAGATCCTAAAATCGCTTTTGATCCATTCGGATTTTTAATAATCGGTTTTTTAGCACAAGCTGTCTGTTCAAAAGAACAAACACAATCAATTTTAGAGACATCAATTTTTTTTTGCTTGAGTGTTTGTCGTATTTTTTTAGCCATCATACAATATGCTGTTTGTGATAATTTTACCTGTTTTAATAACGAAACATCTGTTTTTAATGCTGCACCCATAGAAGAGATAAAAGGAATCTTTTTTTGATATAAGACGGAGATCAAATCACATTTTTCTTTAATACTATCAATGGCATCAATAACAAAATCAATTTTTCTGTTCAGTATTTTATCAAGATTACAAGAATTGACGAAAGCATCTTCAATTTCAACATTACAGTCTGGATTAATTTCTAAAACTCGTTTTCGCGCAACTTCAACTTTTTTTTGACCAACGGTTGAGGTTAAGGCTAAAATTTGACGATTAATATTTGAAAAATCAAAAACATCAAAATCAACCAAAATCAAGTGACCAACCCCTGCCCTTGCTAAAGCTTCTAAAGAATAACCACCCACAGCGCCAAGACCGACAATCATAACGGTGGCTTCTTGCAAACGCCTTAGACCATCTTGACCAAGAATTAATTCCGTGCGCATAAATCGTTCATTATTCATCAAGTGCAAACTCCATGGCGTTTAAATACAAAATTTCAGACACTTCTTCAATATTTTTATGTTTAATCTCAGCAATTTTTTGAACGACCTCAAACAAATCAGATATATTTGATTGAAAAGGCGCATCTGTTTCAATCAGAAGATGATTTAACGGTGTTGATTCAAGAATAGAAAAAGATTCTTTTTTAAGAAAAAATCTTTTATTAACAGATATATAAAATTGATATTTAAATATTTTGTTTAACAAATCCTTCGATCCACTATAAGAATGAAAAACACTTTTTTGTGGCAACAATGCTAAATATTTTTCAATATATTTTTGTGCTTTAACCATGTGCAACACAAGTGGTCGATGATAGCTATGTGCAAGATCTATCTGAAAATTAAAAAACTGTTCCTGTCTGTCAAAATTTTGATTTTTTATTGCATCAAATCCACACTCTCCTATTAATGCGTTTGGAAAGTGTTTAATATAGTCTTCCAACAGCTTAATAGCTTGTTCATCTTCCTGCTCAACATACCATGGATGAATACCAAAACACGGAATGACTTCAAAAGGATAGTCGTGCGCAAATTCTGAAATTTTCTTCCATTCATCAGATTTTGCAGAGACACAAATGCATTTTTGAATGCCAGACGATTGTAGTTTTTTTATCAAATCAGAAGTTGAGATATTCTTAAAATCAGTTAAATGAATGTGTGTATCAAAAAAATGCATATAACCTCCTTTTTTAGATTGTATATGCATTTTTGTTTTTGATGCAAGGTTTATTTATCAAGAAATTTGATGAAATATTTTGTAAATGTCTTTATGATTATCGTTAGCTTTGTTTTTGAGCATATCGGCAATTGCCATTTGGTGCATATAAGCCACAGTAAATAGCCTCACATAACACGTCAAACCAAAATTTCTATTTTTATGATCACAAATCATTTCCAACAACTTTTTGCGTTTAAGATTTTCTCTTTGGCATATTGCATCAAATGCTGCCCACTCTTCTGTGGCCAAACGCATACTTGTTTTTCTGTTATAAATTGATATTACTCTATTAGTTACTTTTGTCATATAGGTATCCCCTTTCATAATCTTTGCTGTGTATAAGCATTTTATAATATATAGAACCCGTAATACAACTATAAAGTTTAATATTTTTTTTTATAACTTAATATATTATATTCATTTTGGCGTAACATATTATGTTAAAAAGAAATTTTACAAACAATTAGTTGTGGATAAATCAATTTATCCCTATTTCTAAATTATCTTTTTTAACTTGTATCTGAAAGCAAAATCAGATAAATTCTTTATCAGTGAAGAACAAAGGATTCTTTTATGAACATTTTCAAACCGTTATTAAATGTTGTTTTGCCACCGAGATGCCCTTATTGTGCAGAGATTGTGGAAGATGAGAACTGTTTATGCTTGTCTTGTTTTCAAAAAATCAACTTTATTTCTGAACCTTATTGTAAAATCTGTGGTCTTCCCTTTGAAAACGAATCAGAAATAACCAAAGAAATGTTGTGTCCCAATTGCCTTTCTCAAAAGAAAATCACTAGATTAAATCGCTCAGCAATCATATATGACGATTTTTCAAAACAAGCTCTGCTCGCATTAAAATTTAAAGATAAAACGGAAAATGCAAGAGTTTTTGCCAAATGGCTTAAAATTGCAGGTCAAGATATTTTTAAATTAGGAATAGATACAATTGTTCCAGTGCCTCTTTCTTATCAACGTTTAGTCAAAAGACATTATAATCAAGCCGCTCTTTTGGCTCAAGAACTTTCAAAATTTGTTGGCATACCTGTTGATCTGTTTTCATTAAAAAAGATAAAACACACAAAACCTCAAGCAATGTTGCAAGAAAAAGACAGATGGCATAATATTAAACAAGTTTTTAAAGTAGAAAATATAACAAACATCCAAGGCAAACACATTCTTTTAATTGACGATATTATGACAACGGGTGCAACTTTAAACGAATGTGCCAAAACGCTCTTAAATTCAGGTGCGCACAGCGTTGACACATTAACTGTTGCTAGAACTTTGAAATAAACTTTAGATCACAATATAAGAGGATATTTGCTTTAAAATTTCATTGACAAGTTTGGCCTTGTCTAAAACTACCTCTGTACGTTGAACTTTAACTTTTAACTCAATATTGTCTTTAATACCAGCCAATGACAGAATTTTGAGCACACTGACAAATACAATTGCTTCAAAAACCGTATTTGCCTCAATCATTTTAAGCAAATTGTTGCCTGTCATCTTATATGTTAGCGTATTGTTGAGGTAATTTTCTTGAATTTGGAAGTTTAGATAATTTAAGCATTTTAGCTCTTTATATATGTTTTGCACATTTTCTTCAGCAAGCTTTAAGGCGTATTTGATACCAATACTAGCCGCAATATAGGGTTTATAGTTTTCAAAAGCTTTTTTAGAATCAGAGACCTTAAAAACAAAACATTCAGCCTTGTTTGGAATCAAACAAGACTGAATAAAAAAGCTTAAAGCCAGTTTATTGACATCATATAAACAATTGTCTTCCAATGCTATGATATACACACAATCCGTATTTGTTTCAAAATATGTACGTGCAAAATTCAGATATTCTTCAAAAGAAGAACCCTTCAAACAGGGAACATCGAGAAGTTGATATGTTTTTCCTTTAAACTGGTTGTTTTTATGAATGTCAAAAGCAATTTCAATCATTGAGATATAGCCAATACATAAAAAAAGGGCAAGCCGTCTGACCGTTTAACTTTCATTCTTATCGAACCGCTGCATGCAAAGTGGGAACCATATATAAAGACCAAGATCTAAACAGGGACAGTCCCCTAAAAATAATTCTGTTGGCTCGGATAGACATGCGGATAAGACGTATCAGACAGCCTGCCTTGTTATATTTTCATATTACCACGAATCAATTTCATTTGCAAGCAAATTTATTTGATTACAAACTTTTTCTATTGAATTGCTTATCTCATGATCAAGCAATTCAAAATCAGCTTTTTTTTCAACCTCAACGACCTTCTCAACAGGTACTTCGACTACTTTTTCAACCTCGACAACCTTCTCAACAGGCACTTCGACTACTTTTTCAACCTCGACGACCTTCTCAAGGGGTACTTCGACTACTTTTTCAACCTCGACAACCTTCTCAACGGGTACTTCGACTACTTT
>CADBSM010000042.1 GCA_902797315.1 uncultured Pseudomonadota bacterium
GAGACAGGTTGTGATATTCTACTTTGTCCTTCACCTCAAAATGGAAATTATTTTGATATCAACTACAAATCAGAAGCTGATTGCTATAACATTATTGATGGCGCAACAGAAGGTTGGATATATCGACCAACTTCCGGACATAAGAGTAATGCCAAAGAATGCGGAAAATGTACCTGTACACTTTCAAGTAATGACTCAACTTACAAGTGGACAAGCGCAGATTCAAGCAATGGAGCAGATGCAAAATTAGACGGATTGGGATGCAATGGTAAATACAGACAATGTACAATTATAGCAACCCAATATTTACAAACGATACCAGAGCACGTTGCTGAAAGTGAAAGTCGTCAAATTTGTGGAAAAACCTTTTACCAAATTGTAAAATGCGAAGAAGGCTACCGCATTTCAGATGATCAAAAAACATGTGTTCCAAACGATTGTGATGGTTATATTTTAAACAATAAATCCTCGCCTCAAGGTGAATACAATCAATGTCAAAAAGGCACAAATAAATGGGTATATAAACTCGTTGGTTGCCGCGATGATCTTGTAAATGATTTGCATTACAAAATTAAAGAAGATGCCGAAGGCAATGCAATTGATTGCTGTGTCGAGACTTGCGAAAAAGGTTACAAGCTAAATGCCACATGTGCAAGTGATGAGAAAACAGAAACAGTTTACAATGGTTGCGGTGAACCTTGTGTCAAATGCACAAAGTAAAAAATTAAAGCTCTTGTCTTTGAAGCTAAAAAAGGCAAGAGCTTTAACCCGTTTAAAAATCTCATATTTTATCTTTTATTGAATGCTTGCATCCATTGGATTAAATTTAAGCAACAAGGTATTCCAGATACCATATTTGTCTGCATATTTTTCTGGAAAAACTTTATAGACATTAACCCCTTTGTGATTTTGGCACGAAATAACAGCGCGTCTCGCACTCTCAGCAATAGCTCTAAAATGAGGATCGCTGTTGGCACGTGATGCGTCCACAATTTTGACATCACGGATTGTTCCATCTTTATTTAAAAATGCGCGAATTTCAATAACCATATTCTCAATACCGCGGGCACCAGGGTCTAAATTCCAGCACTCACGTAAAAGAGCGGCTATTGCATCTGTTTCCGTAATAGTTAGCTCAGAAAAATACGAACCTCCCGTACCTCCTTCTATACCCATATTAGCAACCGACGTACCTGTTTTAATAACAGCTGGTGAATTTTGCTTACCCAACTCTTGCTCCATCGCACTAACACTATCCATCAAACTTTTAAGCGGATTCGTCACCGTTTTAACCTCTTTGGGTTTATCTTTTGCTTTAGGTTTTTGTGATGGTTTAGGCGTCGGTTTCTTAGAGGGTTTCGGCGCAGGTTTGTTTTTAGGTTTCGGAGCCTCTTGAGGTTTAGGTTTTTGGTCAGGTTGAGGCACAGGTTTAGGTTCTGATTTTGGTGAAGTATCTACAAAATCTTTTTGAGGTTCATCTAATTTTTCCTCGTATTCCGGAGTTTGCTCTTCAGTCACATCTTCTTTTGTAAACTGAGCTGGTTTTTTTTCTGTAACAGTTGGTTTTTTATCCTCTTCTCCAAAAACAGCCTTAGGCGGCAAATTTGTCATTTCAGCCAATTTAACATCCTTCAAATCGACAATAATAGGTGCCTGACCAATCGTCATTTTTGATCTATGAAACATAGGCAAATCAAGCGCGAATATTAAAAATACCGCGAAGTGTAAACCTATTGATTTGTATAAATACTGTTTCATAGATCAATCAACCTATTTTTTCTTCGTCGTCAGACGTGGTTCTGTTTTCAAACCTACTTTTTCAAAACCAGCATCTTTAAGCATGGCCATCAGATTAATAACTCTGCCATAAGCAGATTCTGTATCGCCGGAAATAGTCACGGTTGCATCAGCATTTTCACCTCTAATGGCTTTAATTTTTGCAACAATCTTATCAGCTGGAACTTCTGTTTTGCCAATATAATAATAGCCTTCTTTATCAACACTGACATTGATGGATGTTTCTTTACCTTCAAAAGCTTTTCCACCAACCTTTGGCAAGTCAAGAGCAATACCCGATGTCATCAATGGAGCAGCAACCATAAACACAACCAAAAGAACCATCATTACATCCATTAAATTTGTGATGTTAATATTAGCATTGCGACGACTTGGCCTTCTGGCAGAATAATGAAAAGAGCTGTTCATTTTTATTCTCCTGCAATATCAGCTCGAATAGCTGTATCATCAATTTCGCGCGATAAAATTGATGAAAACTCAGCAATAAAGTTTTCTAACCTTTTCGCATAACGATCAATATCTGATGTAATCATATTATAAGCTACGACAGCTGGGATTGCTGCAATCAGACCGAAGGCTGTCGTAAACAGAGCTTCAGCAATTCCTGGAGCCATTGCCGACAAAGAATTGCTTTGCGTTAAAGCAATAGCATTAAAACTGTTAATAATACCCCAAACAGTACCAAACAAACCAACCAGCGGTGCAACTGAGCCCGTAGAAGCCAAAAAACCAAGACGTTTATCTAAATCTTCTAATTCCTTATCCATTGTCACTGCCATGGCTTTTTCAATACGTTGTTGAAGCGAAACACCTCTCAAACCGCGATCTGTTTTTGATTTCATGATGTTTGTTCGGCGCCATTCTTTCATTGCTGCCACAAACATTGCAGACATAGGGTCTCTTGGGTTGTTGCCGATAGCGTCATAAAGCCTATCTAAAGACCCACCCGACCAAAAAGTCTCTTCAAATTTTTTAGAAGTACGCTTCACTCGTCTAATAGAGGCAAATTTTTCAAAAATAATCGCCCAAGACCAAACAGATGCAGCAATTAAACCGACCATTACAATTTTTGTAACACTATCTGATGCCCATACCATATCCCATAAGGACAATTGCTCTGCTGCAGTATTTGCAATATCCGTCAAAGCTTCCGTTTCCATTGTTTTTCCTTCAAATAACTATTAAACTTGATAAATAATGCCCTGTTTAACATAAAATGTTAAAAATTGCATTAATATGTGTAAAAAAAAGAGGTTGAACAACCTCTTTATATTAACTTCAGATTTTTTTCAATTTTATTTTGAAAAATTTAATTAACCATTGCCGTCAATTCGGCTTCTGAGACAAGCTGACCATCAACATACGCTTTAGCCAAACAAACAAAAATATTGTGTCTTTCTTTAACTTTTTCAGCGTGAATTTCTAGGCGATCTCCAGGCACAACAGGCTTACGGAATTTAACCTTATCCACATTCATAAACAAAACATTTGCAGGCTTTAACTCTCTATTATACGTTGCAATAATCATTCCTGCTGTTTGGGCCATAGCCTCAATTTGCAGAACGCCAGGCATAATCGGCTTTTCCGGAAAGTGTCCCTGAAAAAAAGGTTCATTAATCGTCACATTTTTATAACCGATGCCTTTAGCACCATCTTCCATAACCTCAAGCCTATCAATCATCACAAAGGGATAGCGATGAGGCAAAACTTTTAAGATATCTTCAATAAAATAAATTTTATGTTCCATTTTTCCCTCTATTTTTTGCTATTTTTTTGCAAAAAAGCAACCTGACGCATAAAGTCTTTAAAAGGTACAGCCGGCGTTCCAAGCAGAACAGCTTTAGGCTCGACATCACGCATCACACCTGATTGCGCAGCAATTTGTGCAAAAGAACCTATATTTAAGTGATCTGCAAATCCAGACTGGCCACCGCAAACAACATAATCACCGAAGTGGCAACTTCCGGCAATACCAACCTGTGCCACAACGACACAACCTCTCCCCAAAACATCATTATGTGCAATTTGAACCAAATTATCAATACGTGAACCATCGCCAATAATTGTATCATCCAAAGCTCCTCTGTCGATGCAACTATTTGCACCAACCTCAACGTCATTACCTATAATAACGCGCCCAAGCTGAGGAATACGCTCATGCTTACCGTCAATAAGCTCGAAACCAAAGCCATCGCACCCGATTCTCACACCGCTGTAAATATAGCAATTATTGCCCATTAAACAATATGCAATATGCGCCTGAGAACCAACCCTGCAATAGTTGCCAATTTGACAATCATGATCGATATAAGCACCGCTTTGAATATAACAGCCTTCACCAATAACGACATTTTCTTTAATAACAACAAAATCTTCCACTACAGTATTTTTGCCTATTTTTGCAGTAGGGTCGATGCTTGCTTTATCAGATATTTTAGCTTCATACGTTTTGTTTTCATACCAAGCTTTATTCAAAGTTAAAAAAGCAAGTTTTGGATTATCGCACAACAATAATATAACATTCTGTGCAACAAACGGAGCTAAATCTTTTGTGGTAATACAAGCTGTTGCTTTAATCAAAGCCGCTTTATCTTTGGCTTTTTTATCATAGAAAAAGCACAGTTCATTTTCTTTTGCACTTTGCATTGTCGAAATA
>CADBSM010000043.1 GCA_902797315.1 uncultured Pseudomonadota bacterium
CTTTTTCATAGTAAAGTCCTTCAATATCTAGGGGTAGACACAATTGTTTTATATAAATTCTATCGTACCTTAAAATTTTCACTTTTTTAGCTTCTGTAGGGCCTGAAAATAGGACTTGACATTTTGAAAATTTTAAGGTACCTCAGATTTTTCAATTTTTTCGTTTGCAAACACCTCATATCATTGACTTTTTGTGTTTTTTATATGCACAAAAAATCCCTACCTTTTGCTGTGGAAAAATATTAAAAAAACAAACTCAAACACCATAAACTATCTTGCTGAACTCCTTTCAGCATCTCATTCATATCTAAAACAAATGTTACGCCTCGTTTTTTTACAAAAAAAAACGCCTAGGCATCTTCGAATTTATAAAATAAAGCGCTTCCTAAAGCTTGGATCCCTTGACGAGGTGACGCACAGCGCACCTCGAGGGATGACGGGTTGGGATAAATATTTAACAGATTACACCAAATTCAGCACGATATTAAGTGCTGCTTAGCTTAGCAATTAAACCTTAATCTTCTTCTTTAATTCTTTCAATATCTGCACCGACTGCTCTCAATTTTTCTTCCAATTTTTCATACCCTCGGTCTAAATGATAAACGCGATTAACGACTGTCTCTCCATCTGCAATTAAACCTGCCAAGACAAGTGCAAAAGAGGCTCGCAAATCGGTCGCCATGACAGGCGCTGCCGAAAGCTTTTTAACCCCACGCACAATCGCCGAAGCATGACCATGAACATTAATGTTAGCGCCCATACGTATCAATTCAGGAACATGCATAAACCTGTTTTCCCAGATATTTTCAGTCACCATAGATGCGCCGGGGACAACCGTCATTAAAGCCATAAACTGCGCCTGCAAATCTGTGGGAAATCCGGGATAATAATCCGTCATAATATCCTGTCCCTGCATATCAGCATTGCGTGCATCAATGATAATTCCGTTTTCTTTTTCAGTCACTTTAATGTCCATGGCTCGCAAAATATTAAGCGGAGCTTTCAGATGATCAGCCACAGCCCCTTCAAGTTCGATTCGTCCTTTGGTAATAGCCGCAGCAATAGCATAAGATCCTGCCTCAATTCTATCTGGCAAAACATTGTGTTCAGCACCATGAAGTTCTTGAACCCCTTTAATTTTCAAAATTGATGTATTTTTACCTTCAATTTGTGCCCCCATTTTCAGCAGCAAATCAATCAAATCGGCAATTTCAGGCTCTTGAGCCACATTCTCTATCACAGTTTCACCTTTGGCCAGCGTCGCAGCAAGCAAAATGTTACATGTCGCTCCAACAGAGGCCTTGGGAAAAATGATATGAGCCCCATTTAAACCATTAGGGGCATCAGCAACAACGTAACCGTTTTTGATCTCGATATTCGCCCCCATTTGCTCCAGCGAATTAAGGTGAATATCCATCGGTCTGGCACCAATAGCACATCCTCCGGGCAACGAAAGTTCAACATGACCCATGCGTGACAAAAGCGGACCTAAAACATAATATGAAGCGCGCATTTTTCGTACAAAATCATATGGTGCTATTAAACTTTTAAACTCAGCTGTTTGGTAAGTATAAGTTTTTGATGTATGATGAGCTCTTATTTCTTCGTTTTCTTCAATAATGGTTCCAAGCTCTAGCATTAGATTATTGAGAGATTTAATATCCGAGAGAATCGGCATATTTGAAAGCTTGACAAGGTCTTTAGTTAAAAGAGTTGCTGCAATTAAAGGCAATGCAGCATTTTTTGCACCACTGATATAAATTTTACCGCTGAGTTGATTACCACCTCTAATTTTGATCTTGTCCATTAGCATTGTTCCTTTCTTGCTCTAATTTTTTGCGTTCTTGCTGTTGTTTTTTTCGCTTCACTAAATTCTTCTGCAAAGCTTTTGCTTCGCGTTCAAAACGAAAATCTTTTCTTTGTTTTTTTTGCTCTGCCATTATTTTTTCCTCATCGTACACTTATAGGTGTATCTAAAGCACCGAAATGTCAAAAAATGATGAAGAAAAATAAAAAAATGAAAAATATTTAAAAAAGTTCTTGCATTTTATTTTTTGTGTGGTATTAACTAGTTCATCGAAAACGATGCGGGTATAGCTCAGGGGTAGAGCGCAACCTTGCCAAGGTTGATGTCGTGGGTCCGAATCCCATTGCCCGCTCCAATTA
>CADBSM010000044.1 GCA_902797315.1 uncultured Pseudomonadota bacterium
CAGAAAAAGACAAGTTATACTGTATTTACGTTTCAATCGGGCAAAAAAGATCAACTGTGGCACAAGTTGTTAAAACCCTAACAGATTATGGTGCGATGGATTACACAATTGTCGTGGCTGCAACAGCCTCAGAATCTGCTCCTTTGCAGTATATCGCACCCTATAGCGGATGCGCTATGGGTGAATACTTCAGAGACAATGGTATGCATGCGATTATTTTTTATGATGATTTGTCAAAACAAGCCACCGCTTATCGTCAAATGTCTCTTTTAATTCGTCGTCCTCCCGGACGTGAGGCATATCCCGGTGATGTGTTTTATTTGCATTCAAGGCTCTTGGAAAGAGCTGCAAAACTGAGTGAAGATAAGGGTGGAGGTTCTTTAACAGCGATGCCTGTTATTGAAACGCAAGCAGGAGACGTGTCAGCTTATATCCCGACAAACGTCATTTCAATTACAGACGGACAAATCTTTTTAGAAACAGATTTATTTTATCAAGGAATACGTCCTGCTGTTAATGTTGGAATTTCGGTTAGCCGTGTCGGATCTGCTGCGCAAATCAAGGCTATGAAACAGGTGGCCGGTTCTATGAAACTTGATTTAGCGCAATATCGCGAAATGGTCTCATTTGCCCAGTTTTCATCAGATTTAGATGCTTCTACAAAGAGCTTGCTCGCACGCGGTGCTCGTTTGACTGAAATTTTAAAACAACCGGTTTATCATCCGCTCTCTGTCACAGATCAAGTTGTTGCCATTTATGCCGGCGTTAATGGCTTTTTGGACACCTTGCCGTTAAGTCAAATTCGAACCTTTGAAAAAGAGCTGATTTTAAGTTTGAAAGAAAATAATCCTGAAATTATTGAAGATATAGAAAAAAACAAAGAATTAAGAGATGAAACAAAACAAAAACTGAATACTTTTTTAGAACATTTTATAACGCAATTTCAGTTAAAGGATGGACATTTATAATGGCTGGTTTAAAAGAGCTCAGAAAGAGATTAGTCTCAGTATATTCGACACAAAAAATCACAACAGCGATGAAGCTCGTTGCTGCTTCTCGTTTGAGAAAAGCTCAATCAGCTCTTGAAAACAACAAAACATATGGAAACTTAATTGAAAACACAGTTAAACGTATTTTAGTTTCTTATCAAAAAGATTGGATTGAAAAGAAAATTCAGCATACACAACCACCTATTTTAATTCAAAACGAAAACCCCCAATCATATTTGCTTGTAGTGTTTTCTTCAGAACGCGGTCTATGCGGCAGTTACAATCAAAATGTTGCAAAATTTGTTGCTCATCGTTTCAACTTACTCAAAGCCCAAGGAAAAACCATTAAACTGATTTGTTATGGCAAAAAGGCTTATGATATCTTAAAAAAAGATTTTGCCGAACACATCATAGAACATGAGCCCTCTTTTGCCAGCGGCGGTATTTTTTATGAAGAAGCTATTGATATGCTTAAAAAAATTATTAACAACCAGGCACAAATGCAATTTGATGTATGCGAAATTGTCTATAGTCAATTTCATTCTGCCCTTACAAGAAAAATGCTCTCTGAACAAATTTATCCGCTCAATGTAACACTCGATTTTTCAAAAGATGCAGACCTTGATCATATTGGATCGGCTTATTTCGATTATAAACCATCGAGAGAAGAAATTTTAGAGGTTCTGGCAAATAAACTTTTAGACAACCGTGTTTTTGAAGCCATGTTAAATGCTGAGGCTTCAGAGCAAGGAGCTCGGATGACCGCCATGGACAACGCAACACAAAACGCTGCTGACATGATTGATGAACTCACATTAAAATACAACACATTAAGACAATCTGCTATCACGACAGAACTTAATGAGATTATTTCAGGTGCTGAAGCACTATAAACAAAGGAATATAAGATGAATAAAGAACAAGAGTTAAATTTATTTGACACACTGGAAAAAAATACAGATAAAGCCAGCCCCGTAGGACACATTTCTCAAGTCACCGGAGCTGTTGTTGATGTGCGCTTTGATGATCATGATGTTTTACCCAATATTTTGACAGCACTGACTTGTGACAATCATGGTCGAAAGCTTGTATTAGAAGTTGCTCAACATATCGGAGATAATGTTGTACGGACCATCGCCATGGACTCGACAGATGGCTTAAGACGAGGGCAAGAAGTGTTTAATACAAACGCACCAATTTGTGTTCCTGTTGGGCAAGAGCTTTTAGGACGCATCATCAACGTTGTAGGAGAACCTATTGACGGTCGTGGTCCCATAAAATCAAAAACCATTAGTCCCATTCATCGTGAAGCTCCTTTACTGACTGAGCAGTCCACGCAAACAGAAATTTTAATGACGGGCATCAAAGTCATTGACCTTTTGGAACCCTATGCCAAAGGCGGAAAAATTGGTCTATTCGGCGGTGCCGGTGTCGGAAAAACAGTTTTGATTCAAGAGCTTATCCACAATGTTGCCATCGGCTCAGGTGGTTATTCTGTTTTTGCCGGTGTCGGTGAGCGTACACGTGAAGGTAATGACTTGTATCATGAAATGATATCATCAGGAATTATTGATTTGGAGTCTGACAATTCAAAGACGGTCCTTGTTTATGGCCAGATGAATGAGCCTCCCGGAGCTCGTGCAAGAGTTGCTTTAACCGGTTTAACCCAAGCTGAATATTTTAGAGATGTCGCCCACCAAGATGTTTTGTTCTTTGTTGACAACATTTTCAGATTTACACAGGCCGGATCTGAAGTTTCAGCTCTTTTGGGACGCATTCCTTCAGCTGTTGGCTATCAACCAACTTTAGGGACAGATATGGGCACAATGCAAGAAAGAATCACTTCAACACAAGATGGTTCCATTACTTCTGTACAAGCTGTATATGTGCCTGCAGATGATTTGACTGATCCTGCCCCAGCAACAACATTTGCACACTTAGATGCCACAACAGTTTTATCTCGAAAAATTTCAGAACTTGGTATTTATCCGGCCGTTGATCCTTTAGATTCGACTAGTCGTGTTTTAGCTCCTGAAATTGTTGGAGAAGAGCATTATCAGGTTGCTCGAGGCGTTCAAGAAATTTTGCAAAAATATAAAGCCCTTCAGGATATTATCGCCATTCTAGGTATGGACGAACTGTCTGATGAAGATCGCCTAACTGTGGCTCGGGCCAGAAAAATTCAGCGCTTTTTGTCCCAGCCGTTCTTTGTTGCTGAAGTCTTTACTGGCACAAAAGGTGTTTTTGTTGACTTAAAAGATACGATCAAGGGTTTCAAGGGTATTTTAGACGGACTTTATGATGACATTCCAGAACAGGCTTTTTACATGGTCGGAACAATTGAAGATGTTCTGAAAAAAGCCCAAAAGCTCAAAGAAAGTGAGACAAATTAATGCCAATTAGTCTCAAAATTTCATTGCCTGATAGGGTTTATCTTGAAACAAAAGCAGACAAGGTCATTTTGCCTGTTAGCCAAGGAACCCTTACTATCATACATGGACGGGCGCCAAGATCTCAACTTTTGGTTCAAGGAGAAATTTCTTTGCTTGATCACAACAACAAAACATTTAAACAGTGGAAAATTGGTGGCGGTATTGCCGAAATTTTTAATGATATATGTCTCGTTGCTGTTGAAAAAATTGACGAGATAAAAATCTAAATTTTTCAAACAATCGCTAACAACAACCCCCGTGTGGTATGCACGGGGGTTGTTGTGTTCAAAAAAGTACAAAGAAGTTTTATTGACGTTCATTAATAGCTGTTTTTTCTTTAGAAACAGCAGCTGTGTTGGAATTTTCAAGGTTTTCAGAAGTTCTCAAAGCTCTGATAGATTCCGTTGCTTGCTTAAAACGCGAAATACATGCTTCGCGGCAAAACTTTTGATATTTGTCAACTGATATTTTATTTTCCATCGCTCTTCTCCTTCTGAAAGCATCTATAATATTAGGTTATAACACATTTCAAATCATTTGTCAAATAAAATCGACTTATTTTCCCAAACAGCCTTGTGTTTCTCTAGCATAATGAACATAACATTGATAATATTCCTCTAATTTTTCAGCCACAATAGCATTGACCGTTCCTTTAGGATACTGACCATGCTTGTTGGGCAAACCAGCTTTAACACCGGTCAAGATTTCAATGCCATCGTCCACCGTATCAACCGCCCAAACATGAAACTTTTTATCTTCAACTGCTTTTAAAATTTCTTCTTTCAGCATTAAATTAGACACATTTGTCCTTGGAATGATGACCCCTTGATTACCTGTTAAACCGTTGTGTTTGCAAACTTCAAAAAATCCTTCAATCTTTTCGTTGACACCTCCAATAGGCTGTACTTCACCAAATTGGTTTATTGAACCCGTCACCGCAATGCTTTGTTTAATTGGCAATTCTGAAATAGCTGATAACAGACAGTAATACTCTGTTGACGAAGCACTATCACCATCGACACCTCCGTATGATTGCTCAAAAACAACTGAAGCAGATAAAGATAAAGGTTTACGCTTTGCAAAACGATTTGAAAGTAAAGATTGCAGAATTAAGACACCTTTGGTATGTATCGGTCCGCTCATTTCTGTTTCTCGTTCAATATCAACAAACTCACCATTACCCATGCGCACCTGAGCCGTAATACGTGAAGGCTTACCAAACATATTGCGCGAAAAATTATAAACAACCAATCCGTTAATCTGCCCAACTCGTTGACCTGTAACATCCATCAAAATTGTGCCTTTATCTATTTGCTCAAGCATAGCTTCATTAATTCTGTCACTACGATAAATTTGAGCATCTATTGCTTGCACAATATGATTTTTTCCAATTTGCTTAGCGCCCGTTTTACTTGCCCAATAGTCAGCCTCTCTTAATAAATCTCCGATAGACGATATATGTGCGGTCAATTTTTCACTATCATCAGCCAACCTTGAAGCATATTCAATCACTCGCGCCACCGCCTGTTTGTTGAGAGATCTCAATTTTTTCTTTTTCGACAGAGATCCAATCAATTTAGCATATTCTATTTCGTTTTCTTTTGTTCTGTCCATATCCATGCAAAAGTCGGCTTCAACTTTAAAATAATCAGAAAAATCTGGATCCCGCTCGGATAAAAGCTCAAAGAGGTCTTCATCTCCTGTCAATATGACTTTAATATCAAGAGGAATCGGCTCTGGATCTAATGTAACCGTTGTAAATGTTGTATCATCTGTTGGTGCTTCAATTTTAATGCTTTTAGAAGCAAGCGCGCGTTTTAGAGAATCCCACGCGTAGGGTTGCATCAAAAGTTTTCGAGCATCTATTAAAATAAAGCCGCCATTTGCTTTGTGTAAAGCCCCTGCTTTAATCAACGTGAAATCGGTAAGCAAAGCACCATATTGTTGAATACGCTCCACTTTTCCGACAAGGTTCCCTTGAGTTGGATGGTCAAGCAACACAATTGGTGCACCGGAATGCGGTGTATTTTTAACAACCACATTAACCTTAAATTTTGCGAATTTATCCTCCTCATTTTTATTCATCTTGTTTAAAAGGGCCATTAAGGGATCATCATCTGTCAAGGCACGAACAGGCTGTGCATCCGGCAAAAATTCGTCAATATCATCTAAAATATATTTCGAAACTGCCTTTAAAAAATCTGAAGCCTGCTTGTTTTTCTTGTATTCCTGACGCAATTTTTCAATAGGTCCTGAAATAATATTTTTCATAAATTTAACGCGAAGTTTTTCAATTTCAGCCCGCTGTTTTTCTTCCCACTTAGAAAGATCCTGCGCAGAATTTTCGATCTCGGATTGCATAGCATTCAAATCATTTGTGATTTTTGTTTTTTCTTCGTTGCTCAGAGCATCAAATGCTTCAGGATTTAAAACTTCTCCATTTTTGACTGGTGCAACAACTAAACCGACTGGCATTTGAAGCAAAGACACACTCTTGCCTTTAGCTTTTTTCTGTAAAAACTTAATATAATCGTCTTTTTTACCTTTATATTTTTGATGAACAATATTTAGCGCTGCTTTATATTCGTCGCTTTCAAGAACTGCGGGAATAGATGAGCCAAATTCCAATATCAAATCGTCAACAGCCTTAGCAAAACCCACAGCTTCTCCTGCATCAAAGCGAATTGCAAGAGGTTTATAAGGTTCTTCAAAATTGTCGACATAAGCCCAATCATCGGGCGTTGGGCGCAAAACAGCCTCTTTTTCCAAAATGCGTTTGACTAAACTCATTTTACCTGTTCCCTCGGGACCAAAACAAAACAAATTATAACCCTTTGATTTGATATTAATACCCAGTTCGACCGCACTAATCGCTCTATCTTGTCCTAATGATGACAGTCTTTCTTCAAGTTCTGCTGTTGAATTAAAACCAAACTCAGAAGCATCACATTTTTTATACAAATCAGAAACAGATAATTTTGTAATAGACATGTTGATAAAATCCTTTTCTTTTTTTCATTTTTTGTGTATATTATTGTTAAAATAACTAATTTAACGTAAACATTGATGAAATATTTTTTTCTACTGGTCATTTTTCTCATATGTGCTCTATCGCTTTTCATTTTTCTATTCTTTAAGAAAAAAATTCAAAAGCAGTTCATCAAAGCTTATTTGTCCACCAATTTTCCTTATCAAAAAGCTCAAGGAATCAATCTAAGCTTTTTTTCCGAGCTTTTATTTGAAATGGTTATAGATCTTGTTTTCAAGGAAAAACGTAAAACACGCTATAAAATTTTTGACAACATAAAACACAATAATCGAAAACAATTTGAACTCTATCTAAAAAAACAAGCCCCATCTTTAGCAGCGGCTTTATTTTCTATATCTGATCCTTCTTATGATATCCACAAACTCTCAGGAACCTTAAACAAAGATAAGTCTGTTTACAAAAACATAGTAGCTCTGATTTTTTATGAAAGCACAGCACAATATCAAAAGCTTTTAGAGCTCTTGAAACAAAATTCTATTCCTCATAAATGGCATATTTGGACTTTGCTTTTCGAAATTCGAGCTTTATATTTTAAAACAGACTTGCAAAAAGCATCTCAGCAAGCTCTTAAAGTCTTAAAAAAAATCAAAAAAAGAAAATTTTATCTCGGGCTGTCCTACTGCTATTTTATGTTAGGAGAAATTTATCGAACAGCTCAGTTATATGACGTTTCTCATATGATGTTTCTTAAAGCTCTGAGCATTTGTCAACAGATATCGCATTTATATGGACAAAGGCTTATTCTTGCCCATTTGGGCTTAATTTGTCTTGAACAACAAGCTTTTGAGCAATCAAAGTATTATTTTGATTTGAGCAAACAAAATTGTCTCAAAGAAAAAGATAATTACTTTGAAGCCCTTTTACTTAACCAACAAGCTCTTCTTGAACGATTGCAAAGTTGTTTTGAACAAAGCTTTCACACAGCCCAAACAGCCATAAAAATGCACCAACTCTTAAAAAAACAAAAAGAACTGGCTTTTGCCTATGAGCAATCGGCTTTAGCGGCTTTTGAACTCAACCTGTTAGAGCAGGCACTACATGATGCTCAAATGGCCTTAAACATTTATAAAAAAGAAAAAAATGAAATTGCAATGTTTAAAATTTATGGCCTTTTAAAGCAAATTTATTTCATACAAAAAGACGAAATAGCCGCTCTTCAAATTTCAAAACTCTTAAAAAAAGCGTACAATCAAAAACCTTTTTTATTTGATTCTGATTTTGTAAAAAAATTTTTACATGACATGAAAGAAAATTTATGATATAAGAGGTAATACATTTTTAAATGTTTTTCAGTATTATTTGTAAAAAATTGAGACTTTAAAGGAAAGGTACGTGTTTAGATACATACTGACATTTATGGCTTTGACTAAGTTTTCATCGGCAATCAACCAAAACTTAAGTGGTATGGCAACCTTTTTCCAGCACTATTTTGCCGGGACTGAAAATTTACGTATCATTTCCATCATTTTGTTGCTTCTGGCGTTTATCCTCTTTTTATTTTTGATTGTCATTTTGTATATCAAATCTTTACTTTCGTTTATTAAAGAAAGTGAGGTGAATTTATCTTCTGAACATCAAAAAAATCTGCAGGATCAACCTTCAAGTGCTCGCCCTAAAAAAGAAAATCCTAAAAATATAGAACAAGCAGATCAAGTATCTCAGAAAGTTTCGCAGCTCAAACCTCAAATTTCAGTTGTTAAAGAGCGTCCATCTCCTGTTAAAAAGCAAGAAATTGACACTCTAACAATAGAGCAACCGATTAAAGCAACAACTATTTCTTTTGATGCCCAAAAGTCTCGTTTTGAAAAAAAAGAAACACCTCGTCCATCTTCATATAGAGGCAATGCTCAGCTCTCAGAATTTGACTGGAAAACAGGAAAAATTGGAGAACTTGATGAGCAGGCAGCCGGCTTAGAAATAGTTCGTGAAAAAAATTCAACAGGTTCCTTGGCTGACTATGGCGGATTAATACTTGATATGTTAGGACGCAACATTGACGCCGGAAAAATTGCTCAAACAGTGCGTTTTAAGGCTCCCCAAAAAATAGCATCTTCCGAAGATATTATTCAAAGTATTGCTTCAATACAAAATTTTATTTCTCTTGCAAATAGCGGCAAGTTCAATCTTTTAAAAACGCTCTATTCATTTGAGACACTTCAAGAATCTTTATTATCCCTCGCCCACGGAGATGTGGAGCTTTGTTTGTCTCTGATGGAAGATTTGCTTCTTCCATTAGTAGAAAAAGGGCAAACCGCACCGATTTCTCAAAAAAGAGACATTTTATTTTCTGAAACTTCGAACTATGCTTGTACCTTTGGATCTCTTGCAATGCTGAAATCAGATTGGGATCTTGCAATCAGTGCTTTTGAACTCGCTATTGAACTTTCTCCAAAACACACAAATGCATGGAGCAGAGCTGCTGATGCCTACTATAAAAAAGGCATTGAGAGCAAGGCAATTTGGGCATATCAAAACGTTTTGTCTTATGCCAAGCCAGACTCTCACCCCCATCAACAAGCCAATGCATGGCAAAAACTTTCGCAGTACTACAAAAAACAAGGCAACCTTCTTGAGGCCGAAAATTTGAAGGAAAAAAGCGACACTTATTTCAAAAATATCGGCATTGACTTGCCTTTAACCCCGAAAGAACAGAGCATTATTGATATTATCGAAGAAAATATTTTAGACAATATAAACACAACTATTGAACACTTGTTGCCGGCAAAACAAACAAAACAAAACATCTTATAAACTTTTAAGCATGTCCTGTTTGCATAACAAATTGATTAAGATCTATACCTGAGCTATCAAGCGCTTTCTGCCATTTAAGTTCATCTTGTGTATGAAACATAATTTCGTGAGACGAATCAACAATAAGCCAATCATTATTTACAATTTCGCTTTCCAACTGCATCGGGTCCCATGCTAAATAGCCCAACGCCACAAGATTTTCTTTTGGACCAGCTCCATAAGCAATATCTTTAAGAACGTCGAGACTGGATGAAACAGCAATTTGATTGTCAATTTGATATGTGCCTGGCCTGTTGTATTCAGCACTATGTAAAACAAACCCACGTATCTTTTCTAAAGGTCCGCCCTGATATAAATACATATTTTCTAAATTAGAAAATTGATTAACCGGCAAAGGAACAGCTAAATCAGAAAAAGAAAAATCCTTCAGTTTTTTATTAATGATAAAACCCATCGCGCCATCTTTACCATGCGAACACAGGTAAACGACAGACTGATGAAGGCTTTCATCGTCTAATTTTGGCATTGAAACCAAAAATTTACCCGTCAGAGATTTGCCATTAAATATCGTCATTTGTTGTACATATCCCAAAATTGTATTTGTCTCTTTTTATATTATATCATACATTAAACTCCAAGAAAATATTTTAAATGTATGCTTATATGTTGCCTGTTTTTAGATATATAGTGTTTTTGATTTTTGCTTTCAATATCTGCATATCAAATGCGGCAGATATTACGCTTGATTTAGAGGAAGATGAAGAAACTGTTGAAATTAAATCTCCTGCCGCACTTAATTTGCCACATCCGATACAATTAGGTCAGATTTTACACAAAGAAACAGATTCTGCTATTGCCCGTTTTTTAATTTTGGGAAAATACTTTGATAAGCGCTATCCTGGAACTGCTCTTGAAACAGATTTTAGCGAAGATGTCTCTCAAATTTTTCCGCAAGCTTCTCAAGAAGATATTTTGAAATATACAGACAGAATTAAAAAGGCTCTTTGGTTCTATCGTTTTGGTAAACAAAAACTTGCAGACATTAAAGAAAAACTTTTAACCCCTAAAGATCCGCCTCTGACTGTTGACGATGATGAATATGCACTTCCTGGTGATACAGAATATATTTCTACTGACGACCAAAGCGTCGTTGTTATCTCCGATTTTAAAAAAGTTATTGGATACGGACATAATCCGCGTGAAGTTGCGGCGACAAAAAAATATCTAGAAAAATTGGCTTTTGCCAACCGACCTAAAACAGATTTTGAGCATTTTCAAACAATGATTGAAAAAATAGAATTATCAAAGCTATCCTCTTATGGTATTACCTTACCATCTCCTTTCGTCGGCAATGCAGGCATCGGAAGCTGGGTTGAAGAAAAAGGTTTTCGCGTTCGCCTTATTTCAGAAAAAGCTAGAGTTTTTTCAACTAAACCTTTTTTAACAGCGCTTCATCTTGACATTCCCTTACATCGAATTGTTGTTGCAACCTCTTTAAAAGACAAGCTTGTAAAACCAAAAATTGTGCTCAAAAACACTCAAAACATCAAAACATACAAAATCTTTGAACCATTGCCTGTATCTCTTATCGCCAAAGAAATGATTGGCGGTTATCGCGGCAATTTAGCTTTTCCGATTGAAATAACTCCTGAAGAACCTCAGAAAGATATTGTTTTTCAAGCGGATTTTATGTTTCAAAGTTGTGACGAAAGACTTGATTGCGAAATTTTAAAAATATCACCTTCCTTACTTGTTCAAGCTTCTTTCCAAGATGAAGATATTTCTTCTTCAATGGGCAATTTTATACGCCAAAGCTATTACAACATTCCGCAAGACCACAATAAATATGTTTTTTTAGAAAATCTTTCTTACCTTGAAGATGAAAATCATAACATCTCACAAATCAACTTAACTTTTAAATACAATACAACTGTTAAAAATTTTGCTCTTTTTCTTGAAAATAATTTTCAGACTAGTTTTTTAGCCCCTCAAGTAATAATTGCTGATAAATATATTTATGTCAAAATACAACCCTTTGAGAACACTGAAAACTTACTAGATGCACCTTTGAGAATAACAGTAAGAGTTAACAACTATGCTGTTTTGAGACAAACGGTTGATTTAAAAAACTTTCAACCTACGAACCAAAAAAAATCTCTTTTCAAGCTCTGCTTGGCTGCTTTATTATCCATCATTTTATTTTATCTCACACCTTTTGGATTTCCCTTTGCATTAAAACCATTTTATCGCACACAAGAAAATCAAAATTGGAAAAACTATTTCTTGCTCAAATCCACCGGATTTATCTTTTGTTTGGCCGTTTTGATATTTTATTTGAACAAAAATTTATCTTTTTTATATAACCCTCAAGGTTCTCCCTTTTATGTGTCCAGTGCTTTAATGTATCTTTATTTACAATTTAAAGTCTTATCTTCTTTTGACGCACAATCAAATCGGCATTTTATTTTTAATCCCTTGTTTGATACTTTTGGTGTCATTTTCTTTTTGATGTTAGGTGATGTTTTTCATGTCAAAAATTTGATTTTTGAAATTTTAAATCTTCCCTATAGTGCAAAAAGTTTTATCTTTTTTTCTTTCATTTTAGGGCTTTTAACCCCAGAAATATTGAGATTATTTGTGCTTAAATACGAATTTTCAGAAAAATCCAGAATCTTTTTTATCTTGTTTGCAAAACTGATGTTAATCATCGCCATGATTCTGAGCCTATTATGGCTGATCCTTCCCTTAAAATCGATAGGAATACTTAAAATATTTGCACTTTTAGGGCTATCCTTATTTGTTTTGGCCATCATTGTTAATTTTTGGAAAGCTCTTATTCAAACAGATTTGCCTCAAGCACATATTTTAAATACAGAAAAAGTTCTGTTTGTTTTATCTGTTTTCCTCGTTTGCTTTTTTGCCAGCAGAATGCAAAAAATTGCTTTTACAAATACCAAAACAGCGACACAAACACACATATCAGAGGCCATGCAAAACGTAAAGAAAGGGGAAAATGTCCTGTTAGCTATTTATCCCCCCTCTTGTTTAAAATGCGCCTATAACAATTTTACAGTCTTTACAAAACACAATTTAAATATACTTAAGAAAAAATATCAGCTGAAATATATACCCTTGGTTGTTAATAACATCAATCAAGATATTTTTACACGCTTAAAACAATACAACCAGAGTAACTTACCTCTGTATATTTTATATACACCTTTAGTGCCTGATGGGGCTCTTCTTCCTGATTTTTTAACATTATCTGCCTTAACGCAGACAATTCAGAATTTTAATCCTTAGTTATTTACCGTCATCATCATTTTCATGAAAAAGCTTTAACACACCTTTACGATATATCCACATATTGATTAGCCCTAAAATAACAGACATTGAGCCAAACAAATATAAAATATAATACCAGTTGATTTCGCTTTCTTGCATTAAAACTGTTTGTTTGCTTGTTGAAATAGCCAAAATAGAAACAGCCGTCAAAATGAAGGCAGCCGAAAATGCTAAAAACCAAACTCGTTTAAGCATCAATTCAGGCACTGAAAAAGCCATTAAAATATAAAGAAAGATCAGCGCAACAAATAAAAAAACTTCCATCAATTTCTCCTTGATAAATCAATTAAGTGAAAAAGATATAGGCGTTGTTTTATTTTTTTCAATTATACGTTATAGGTCAACCCCCAAGTTCCAAATCTTGCAGGATCATTTTCCCAATTTTCACGTACTTTCACAAACAAGAAGAGATGAATTTTTTCTTCTAAAATATCTTCCAACTCTGTTCTGGCAGACATACCTATTTTTTTTATCATCTGTCCGTTTTTTCCAAGCACAATAATCTTTTGGTTGTCGCGTGTCACATAAATTGTCATTTCTGCCCTGATAGTACCATCATTTCGTCTTTGCCACAGTTCAGGCTCAACTGTTAAATGATACGGCAATTCATCATGCAGATATAAAAAAAGTTTTTCACGAACAACTTCGGCAGCCAACAACTTCAATGGCATATCTGACATTTGTTCTTCAGGATACAAAAAAGGTCCTATAGGTAAATGCTTTGCTAAATAGGCATAAAAATCTTCTATATGTTCACCATTTAATGCTGAAACCATGAAAGTTGCCTCAAAATCATAAACATCATTGATTTGTTTTGTCAGCTCAAGTAATCGTCCGGCTGATACTAAATCTGTTTTATTTAAAACCAAAAGGCTTTTAATATGGTCTTCTTTTAATTTTTGAACAATAGCCTTTGTTTCATCATCAAAACCTCTTTTAGCATCAACAACCAATGCCACCATGTCAGCATCTTTCACGCCACCCCATGCGGCCGTAACCATGGCACGATCTAAACGTCTTTTAGGATTAAAAATACCGGGTGTATCCAAAAAAATAATCTGAGCATTATCATATATGCCGATGGCTTTAACAACCGTACGGGTTGTTTGAGCTTTAGGAGAAACAATTGAAACCTTTGAACCTGCAAAATGATTCGTAATGGTCGACTTTCCAGCATTTGGAGCGCCAATTAAGCTCACAAAACCTGCCCTTGTCTCAAAATTGTCCATTTTGATGCTCCAATATCTCTATGAGTTGTGAAGCAGCATTTTGCTCTGCCAGCTTCTTGCTTTTTCCTTTTCCTATAACGCTTCCCAGATTATCGACAGAAAGCTTGATATAAAAAATAGGCTCATGCTCACTACCTTCTTTTTTAATAAGTTCATAAACAGGAGAACTGCCTAATTTGTGAACCTTTTCTTGCAAAACGGTTTTATTGTCGCGTTGCGGCTGAGATGTTTTTTCAATATGTATTTTAAAATGTTTATCAACAAACGAAATTGCCTCTTCAAAGCCCGCTTCAATGCAAATAGCTCCGATAACGGCTTCCATCACATCACAAAGCACATTTTCGTTTAAGCTAAGTGTATTAGGTTTGGCTTTAATATAATTATTCAGTCCAAGTTCTCGGGCAACAGTCGCGACGGTTTCTTTACGTACAACTTCGACAAATCTGGGAGATAAAAAACCTTCAGGCTCTTTTGCAAAAGTAAAATAAAGCAAATGGGCAATAGCAACACCTAAAACCCTATCCCCTAAAAATTCAAGTCTTTCGTAGTTTTTTTTAATATTACCGCTGTAGCTTCGATGTGTCAAAGCTTGTTCAAGCAAAGCCGTGTTTTTGAAATGATAACCTAAAATTTCTTCAAGAGCTTGCATTGATTTTCCCTTAGTGCAGAGTCTTAAAAATCTTTGAATAGCGAATGGCTTTAGGCCATGTCCAAGGCTTGTACCATTTACCCTTATCATTATGTGAAAAGAACAAAAAGCGTGCTTTACCAATTAAATTTTCTTCAGGCACAAATCCAACATGAATACGACTATCATCAGAGCGATCACGATTGTCACCCATTACAAAATAATGTCCTTCAGGCACAACCATTTTAACCGTATTATCTACTTTGTTTTCATAATCTGAAATTTCTAAAATGTGGTGTGTTAAACCCTCAGGCAAAACCTCAACATATTCTTCATATTTTTCAGGACGAACCACATATTCTTTTAAGATATAAGGACCAACAGACTGCCGCTCTACCAAAGTATCGTTGATATAAAGCCTTCCTCGGCTAATTTGAACTGTATCACCCGGCAAGCCAATTACTCGTTTAATAAAATCTGTTCGGTTATCTTTAGGATATTTAAAAACAACAATATCTCCTCTTTGAGGCTTTTGTGCAAAAATTCGTCCTTTAATCGGGGCTAAACTAAATGGAAATGAATGTTTTGAATAGCCATAGGTATATTTTGAAACAAAAAGATAATCTCCTACCTCTAAAGTCGGATACATTGACCCTGACGGAATACGGAAGGGCTCAAAAAACAAACTTCTGATTAAAAGCGCAATCATCACTGCATAAACAATTGTTTTTAAGGTCTCCAACACACCTTCTTTTTTCTTTTCTTCTTTTTGCATTTTACTGTCCACCTATCAAAAATTTGCTGACAATATGATACATTTTACTTCAAATATCAAGCATTATTTCACACCATTGCGTGCAAAATAAATATGATACCATCAAATGAAATATATCAAATTTCGGCATGCTTTCTTTTGGTGTTCTGATCTACAATCTTAAAGTTGATGCGTTTATTTGTAATACGTGTGATAGCTTTCATAACTTTAATTTGTTCATCTTCACTCATGCCCATCAAGGCAAGATCAATTTCGTAAATATGACGAGGCACATAGCGATAGTATGTCACATGCTCTTCAATTTGCACATGACCATCAGGCAAATAGGCGTCCTCGATTAAACCTATATATGCTTGTTTGCCGATATAACTGTTCGTCAAACTTTCACCCTTTCAAACAAAAAAAACTACCTTGATGAGGGGTAGCAGGAAGTTCAAACCTATTTTGTAGAATAGTGCGACTTATTCATCATTAAAAGATATATTCGTCGCCCTCCTGCTACAAAGCAGGAAGTATTTTTTATCTTGCAGAATACAAGATAACTACAAAAGAGGGTTTGAAACCTCGCACAAGTCATCATCTTGTGCACCTCTACGATAAAAAAAATGAATATAATTGTCAATTAAAAAATTTCGGCATACCTTTATTTTACAAAATATGCATGAAAAATACAAAAAAGTTCAACCCTCTAAACACTAATAACATAGCTTATTGAATGGCGTATTTTCCATTTTCCGCTATAAAAATTGAGTTCTTTTCACTCACCCTTTAAAACCTTGCGCAACAACATAAGTCTCGGGGGATCTTTGTCGGCTAGCATCGGGTTTGCAATGTGACACTTTCTTAAAATTCTTTTTCATATCTGCTAACAAATCAGCCTCGGCACCACCTTGAAAAACTTTTGCAATAAATATCCCGTCTTGGTTTAAAACTTCTTTAGCAAATTCATAAGCCGCCTCAACAAGCGCAATCGTTCTTAAATGATCTGTTTGCTGGTGTCCTGTGGTGTTGGCCGCCATATCACTCATCACAACATCAGCTTTACCCTGAAGCAACGATTTAAGCTTTAAGGGGGCATCAGGCTGTGTAAAATCTTGACAGATTAGGGTTGCCCCCTCTATCGGTTCTGTTTCTAAAATATCAATTCCGATAACTTGCCCTGCACCTTTGTTTTTTAAAACGGCTATTTGTGTCCACCCACCAGGCGCACAACCTAAGTCAACTATTGTTTTACCCTTTGATAAAAACTTATACTTTTCATCAAGCTGTATCAACTTAAATGCTGCCCGTGAGCGATATCCCTGCCTTTTAGATTCTGCCACGTATGGATCATTTAATTGGCGCTCAAGCCATCTGTTTGAAGATGTCTTTCTATATTTTGACGTTTTAACGCGAACTGTTAAGCTTTTTTTGCCGCGAATAAGTTTTGCTGATTTTGTTAACTTCGCCATTTTTTAACTCCTCTAAAATCGCGTCTTGCGCCCCTTTAAATGAGACAATCAGACTGTTAAAACCTAAATTTTCATAAATGCTTTGAAAGATTAACCCGGCCGCAACAAAAACACTGGCTCGATCTTCGCCAATATAGGGAGATTCTTTTCTTTGTTCTAAACTCATGGCGCAACATTTTTCAATCGCCTTATCAAGACCTTTCTTTTCAAGAATAGCACCATCATTTGCTTCACGCCTGTAAGAACCATGATTTTTGACAATTGAACATAATCTTAAAGGTGTGCTTGATGTTGCGATTAAACAGCAGTTATCGTGATATTGATCAAAGCCTGATTGGTTAATAAAATCATCAACATAGACCTTAATGTCGGCCTGAAGTTTTTCAGCGTTTTTATTGTTAAATTCTTCCAAGCAATAAGCCTCCGAAGCATTACGTGCGCCTAGCGGAATAGAGGTTGTATATAAAATTGTTGATCTTCCGTCATTCGGTGCTAATGTTATTTCTGTTGAAGCCCCGCCTAAATCGTAGACAACAGCATATTGTCTATCTTTGGGCGCATTTAACAAAGATCCTTTCAAATTTAATCTGGCTTCTTCTTCGGGGGAAATAATCTCAACATTTATATGGGTGTTTTTTTTAACTTGCCTTAAAAATTCTTGCCCATTTTGAGCCATTCGGCAAGCTGCTGTTGCGACAGCTCTATAGGAAGTAACATGATAATCTGACATGATTTCTGAGAATTTTTGGAATGCTTGTAGCCCCCTTTGAATAGAGGCTTCGCTTAGGCGTTTGGTTTGAAACAATCCTTCCCCTAATTTTGTAGAAACAGAGTCCTTAAACAACACATGACCATTTCTATCAGCTATTCTCAAACGACATGAATTAGACCCCAAATCAATGCTCGCAATATTATTCTGACCTGGCATTTTTCTTCCTTTTATAGTATGGATACCTATGAAAATGTTTTTTCTTGTGTTTTTTCATTTGCTTTTCATGTTCTATTAAATCAAGCAATATCCCTTCTCTGATACCTCGATCAGCAATGGTTATTTCAGAAGGCAAAAAGATTGTAAGCAATGCCTCAATAATCGCACAGCCAGAAATCGTCAAATCTGCCTTTTCGGGACCGATACAGCGATGTTTGCGTCGTCCCAAATCTCCCATGTTTTTAATTTTATTAATAACTTTTTCAACCTCAACACCAGAAATAGAAAGTCCGTCAACGGCCGAACGATTATATCTTGAAAGCCCCAAATGAACCGCACCTAAAACAGTTACCGTTCCTGAAGTACCAATAACCTGTATTTCTTGATTTTTAATTGCTTCATAAACGCCATATTTTGCATCAAATTCAGCCAAAATATTATGTGTTCGTTCAATAATTGTATTATATGCCAAGTTTGTCATTTCTTGTTTTGGAAAAGCCTCTGAAATCGTTACAACCCCGTAGGGAAGCGAGACATAACCTTCAATAAATGTTTTTCCATCCTCTGTTACTCTGGCAAGTGAAATTTCGGTTGACCCACCTCCAATATCAAAGATTAAGGCGCGTTTGATGTTGCGATTAAGCAGTGGTAAACAGCCGACAACAGCCAACCGAGCTTCTTCTTGGGGGGAAATAATCTCAAGCGAAATTCCCGTTTCTTTTTGAACCATATCTAAAAATTGGGCACAATTTTTGGCGCGCCGACAAGCTGCTGTTGCCACAAAACGAGAACGGCTAATTGGGGCATATTCGTCCATGACACTCTTGCATACCTTTAAAGTATTCACCGTGCGGCGCATTGCTGCTTTAGATAACTGATTGTCATTAATAATGCCCTCACCAAGACGTGTTATTTTTGAAAATGTTTCAACAACATGAAAAGAGGTCGGTGTAGGCGTAGCAATCACCAAACGGCAAGAATTTGTGCCAAGATCTATTGCAGCATAATGGGGCGTCTGTGTCTGCTGGTTGTGTCTCTGCCTGTATTTTGATTTATCTTTGAAAGGTTTTTCCATCAACTAAATCGCCTTTTCCATTGTTTGACGGATTTTCTGCCTTATTTCATCAATACTGACCAGATGATGCCTTTCATCTTCATAATACCAATATGTCCAACCATTACAAGCTTCAAGATTTTGCAGTGCCGCACCTGCCTGATGAATTGAACCTTCAACATTTTCACCTTTGACGCTGCCATCTGATCTAATCATCACAGCATTTTGGTGCTTGCTGTCAAACAACATACTTCCAGGGCTTAAATAACCTTGTTCAACAACAAATCCAAATGGAATTCTTGCCTGTTTCTTTTTAGACATACAAGAAAGCTCATCTGCCTGACAGGCAACAATTTCATCTATACGGCCTTGAGCTCCTTTAATATAGCTTTTATCCTTTTCTATCCCGATAAACGAACGTCCCAATTTTTTCGCCACAGCACCTGTTGTTCCTGTTCCAAAAAACGGATCCAAAATAACATCATTGACATTTGTTGAGGCCATAATCACACGATACAACAAAGCTTCCGGTTTTTGTGTGGGGTGCAATTTTTCACCACTCTCATTTTTAAGGCGTTCTTTACCTGTACAAATTGGAATTTCCCAGGTAGAACGCATTTGAACCCCTTCATTCATTGCCTTCATCGCTTCATAATTAAAGGTATACTTCGCTTTTGGACTTTTAACTGCCCAAATCAAAGTTTCGTGTGCATTGGTAAAACGAGTTCCTTTAAAATTCGGCATTGGATTGAGTTTGTTCCATACAACATCATTTAAAATCCAAAAACCTAAATCCTGTAAAATAGATCCCACCCGGAAAATATTGTGATATGAGCCAATCACCCACAAAGAGCCATTGTCTTTTAAAACACGTTTAGCCCCCTCAAGCCAAGCTCTCGTATATTCATCATAAGCTTTTAAGTTTTCAAAACTGTCCCATTCTTCAAAAACACCTTCTACCTTAGAATTATCCGGACGATAAAGTTGCCCAGGTAACTGCATGTTATAAGGCGGATCTGCAAAAATCATATCAACTGATTTTTCTTCCAATTGGTTTAAAATTTTGATACTGTCATCATTGATAATCGTGTTCAAAACATTTTGAACTTTAATTTGGGCCATTTGTTCTAACTTTCAAATATTGTCTTTTAATGGCACGATTGTAAGCTTTATTTAGTTATAATTTTATTAACGATTCCATGTATTTTTTCTTTCAACAAACAACTCTAAAAACCGAGCTCTTGACGAATTGGGTTTGTTATATTTTTTCATTGTCCTTAAAAAACTGACCGAAAGTTCTTTTTCTGCCGCCAAAATCCCTTTTTCATAAAAAGTTTGTTCATAACGCACTATTTCTGATGTATCTTTAAGTGCAGCACTCATATTTCCTTGCCACGAATACTGAAGCAAAAACGCCTTACCTAAATCCTGACTGTTAACTTTCTGATGACATCTAAAGGCTGCGAAATGACATGGATATTTAAAAAAACGCAAATCACTGGTTTTAATTTTAACTCCGTTTGTCGCTGCATATCGTTGAAAATCTCTTCTCACTCGATCCAATTCGATTTTGTCCTTGAACTCAAAACGACATGTCGCCCACACATAACCGCCATTTGTTCTTATTCCTTTAAGCATACCCGAATGAGCCTCTATTTTGAGTAAACAATTTCTTTCATCAGTATCTTTCGCCCTAGAAAAATTTTTCAAAAAGGAATGATACTGATTAAGCATATCATGCACAAAACGAACCCCATTTGTCGTTTTTTGCCCTTCGCGTACAAGTGATCTAATTTCAATTTCCAAAACATCATCATATTTGATCTGTTGATCAAGAATGTAATTCGCATTTTCGACACGCAGACAAGATACAAGATCTAAAGATGGTTCAAAACCAAAAGGATCCTGTACGATTTTAGCCTTTGTGTACTCAAGCTTTGGAGCTGTTTTAAGACAAGCTAAAGGCCAAGATTTTTCCTCATTCAACGGGAAAACTGAAAAAAAATTTTTAAGCGTTTGAAATGTTGAAAAATCAGCCCTTGAGGCTTTAAATTGGTATATGTGCTCTGAAATATCCATATCTTATTACCTCAATAACTGTCTAAACATATGTTCTCGACCGCGAACAAGACGAAGTTCTTCCTTCGAAAGTCCCTCAATTTTTGCAAGCTCCATTTGTTGCGCTTTGATATTTTCATACCATTGTTGATCTTCTTTGTTTTTTTGGCTTGCTCTTTCTTGCGCAATAATTTCAGAAACTTTTTTAGCATGCTCCTCTAGTTCCAGCACTTTTAATATGCTGCGCAACTTTTGTTCAATGTAATAAAAACGTTTAGGATCAATACACTCTTTTTCAAACCACCATTTAACCATTAATGGTAAACGTTCTTCCGGTTTTTGCAAATCTTGAGAAAAATCCTCAGAAACTTTTGATGCAAAGCCACGCGCTACATATTCTTGCCATTGTGGCACAAATTCCTCTACTTCTTGGGGCAAAATATGCTCGGATGTCAAAAATCCCTGACAATTCTTAATTTTTCGAATTTCAACCATGGGCGTACTTAAAACCCACACAAGAACAGCCACAGACAGAGCTAGAATTAAATATCGTTTCTTGTCCATATTCACCACCTTAAATTAGAAATCAAATAATTTGGATAAAGCTCGTAATTCATAGCTAAAGTTCTGGCCTTAATCGAATCTGGCACAAAATCTTCACCTAATTCATCGATATGAACACCTCTTGAAACCAATAAACTGTCAAACCCCAAAATGTGGGCAGATTTAACATCTGAACTCAAACAATCACCTATCATTAAAATTTTTTTCGTGTGCAAACCAAAAGCTGATTTTGCATAATCTAAAACTTCTTTATCAGGTTTTCCAAGCGTCATAATTTTACCACCTAAACTTGCATAACGCTCGGCAATAGAACCTGAACTTAAACTCACTTTATCTTCAATATGCGACATAATATCTGCTCCCACACAAATCATGGGAAGCCCTAAAGATACTGCTGTTTCAAGATCTTTTTCAAAATCATCTATCCTTGCGTTTTGCTTTTTAAGTCCGCCAACAAACACAAA
>CADBSM010000045.1 GCA_902797315.1 uncultured Pseudomonadota bacterium
TAAGTGTGACGAGTGCAAATGCTGTTTTAGCTTTTGCTGATAACCTTTTGGCGTCTCCTTTAATGAAAAAGACAGCCCCTAAAAAGCCAAAACCAATAATGCACAAAACTTTAATAAAACCCAAGCCTTCGCTGAAAAAAAGGTTATTTGCAAGTGCGCCAAGCGCCAAGGCAATAAAGCTCAAAAATACAGAAGATGAAGTGCTTTCTTTGTTGACAATTTGCTGTAATTCAATCAGATAAAAAAGTGTTGCACCTTTATAAACAGAAATTAAAATAAAAGGTGAGAACAAAATTGCACGTGGGTTTTCATATATCAAGTGTCCCAAAATTGGAAAAGTAAGCAAAAGCACCACCAAAAGCCATGTGCTTGTGAAGGCTGGTGACAGTTTGGACGGAAAATATTTTGCTGCCGGTTTGTACAAAATCGGGCGTCCTGCCCATGAGAGGAGCAACAAAAATCCGATAATAATCTGAAATAAGGTCATGTAATTTCCTGTTTTTTGATGTTTGAGATGCAATAATAATTTTAAAAAATCCACTGACATGAAATCAGTGGATTTTTTTTAAGTACCTCTATACGGCAGTTCCTCCCCACAACCAATCACGGTTGCTGGATTCGTTCTTTTTCGCTTTTCTGTATGCCCGTCTTGATGGGTAATATTCGACGCACTCGCCGTGATCACCATAGACCACGGCAAATGGTTTACTGTCTTTATGGATCTCGTAGATTGCCACAACACACGCAAGACCAACAATGCTCAGAATAGCAATCTGCCATACAATGCTTGTCATCCATGCAAAAACCATGCAGATTATAGCATTTGTGATGGCGATTGGAGCGGTTAAAAGGGCTCTTTCGAGCCATTTGTCTTTATGTGTGATCCGTGAGATCACAAAAAAGACTACTCCTAGAATCACAATCACTGGCATTGCAATGAAAGAAATTTTCACTACAATGTTAGTGTTCCAGCTCAGTACCCAAGGGATCAGGTGATAATAAAGAAAAACTACTCCCTCAAGCAGCAAAGCCGCAATAGCATAAGGTAAAACATCTTCATAACAAGGACCTACCTCGAAGCTTTTGTCCAAAATGACAAAGACCAACGCTATCAGGATGATAGCAAACAAAATTGCAATCCATACCATAATTTTTTATTTTTAATTGTTAATACTTCCATTTAAAAACAAATTATTATGAACTGGCAAGGTACTTTCTAATTGTATCCATAATTTCATCCATAATAACTTGTTAAAACTTTTTTGACGGCAAATTATCTGTTGTCGACTTTAATAAAGTGATCAACAATTTGCGGCATAATTTTTTTCTGTTCTTCAACCAGTGCCACGCGTTCAGGCATGCGTTCCGCAGGGAAGGGACGCTCACGGTTTGAAACACGCTCAATGGCAGTCTGTGGTTCGCAATCAATATAAAACATTGTCGTTTCATAGCCCATCTTCTTAACATTACCCAAAAGTTCACGGTGGCAAATTGGTTGGCCGCCATGATCAAAATAGATGTTCTTTTTTTGCTCAATCGCACGTCTGAGCAATTCATAACCTGAAATTCGTGCCGGCAATTCCCATTTTTTGAAAGCTTCCATTTTGCCAAGCTTTTCTCTATCTTGATGGTACTCAGGCACTTTTTCCATAATCGGATCAAAATATTGCTTAAAATCATAACGTTCATCATCGTACGTATAAGGTACAACCTCATCAATACCTGAAATAATTGAGCGGATTGAGTTGGTATAAATATCGTTGTCTTTTGCTTTTGCTGACAAATCTTCAATACCGATAGCTTGACATAAAAGTGCAATATCCTCTTTCATCTCGCCCGATAAAAAGACAGATTTATCCGCCACGTTTTGATACAACGGATCACCATCAATGTGGCGTTTGGTCATCACTTCTAAGGCTTTACGGTCGCGCTCTTTAATGCGCTCTTTATAAAGGTTGGCCTCTTGTTGCCTTTGAATGCTTAATTTTCTGAAATTTTTTGAAGGGTTAGCTGATTGTAAATTGGAACGCATTTTTTCAATGCGCTCTAACATAAAGGCAGTTGGTGATTTTTCTGCCAAGTCGCCGAACTTTTCTTTCAAATCTTCCATAATCGGTCCATTGGTTGGCGAACGCGTAATGGTTGCACCGTCAAGCATGGCCTCAAAATCTTTGGTGATGTGATCAGTAATCGTTTTTAAATCGGCCTTCAAATAAACAACCTGATATCCATTTTGTTTGAAAGCCGCGGCCGTTTTTTCATGCAACATCGCTTTGCCGCCAAGGTTTGGAATTTTGCCTTCAAATTCGCCATGCTCCAACATATCCAAAATCACAGCCGATTCTAAATCTCTGAAAACAGGCTCTCCATATTTTTTGATAAAATCATTTGTCTTAATCAACAAAGGAAAATCACTTTCCGGTATATTGTTTTCTTTCATAAATTTTTGCGTTACCGGATGGTTTTTATCTTTTCTGACAGCACGGAATTTCATGTCAGAAGAAACGGTTTCAAGCTCTATACCTGTCTTTTCTTTCGCAAGACGAGCTATCTCATCAGAAAGAGTCGTTTTTCCAACACCTGGCAAACCGATTAAAATTGTTTTGGTTAAATTGTTTGTCATTATTTTGCTTCCTCTATGCAATTTTCAGACAGAGTGATGTTTTTGCAATTAACAGAACCTCGTCTCTATTTTGTCAAATTGTAACAAAACCACCGTTTAAATTAACCAGATTAAAAAAGATGCATCTGGAATCTAACATATTGAAATTTCAGTAAAAAATTTTTAAGGAAACCACAAAAAAATAATTGACTTTAAACGGTGGTTTAAATTGACCAGGTGTAAAAAATATAACATATTGATTTTTAAGGATAAAATAGTTTGTTGTTTCGTCAAAATAAGTTTGATGAAAGCGGTTTTTATACATTTAATAAAATGTTTGACTTTTTTATTTTAATGATTAATGATGAAACAAGTTTTTTGACACAATCTGTTGGAATATATTGCATCAACAATATTTTGCTGGGTAAGGATTGAAATGACAAAAATTTATCTTATTCGACACGGACAGACTTTTTTCAATGCCGAGCACAGAATTGCCGGACAAATTGAAACAAATTTGACAGAGCTTGGCAAACAGCAAGCTTGTAATATGGCACTTCAACTGAAAAAGCAAAATGTTCGTTTTGATATCATTTTAAGCTCGACACTCCAACGTGCTAAAGATACAGCAGCTATTTTTGCTTCAAAAATCAAAGCGCCAATAGTTTATCTTGAAGGCTTGAAAGAATTTTCGAATGGCATTTATGAAGGTATTAAAGTTGAAGATTTAAAAAAAATGGTTTTTGATCCGCCTTATCAAACAGGCGGGTTCGAATTTTTAAATGGCTCTGATTTATATGCCGCTTATAGCTCTTTTGACCCGAAATATGACAATCTTTGCTATCCCAAAGGGGAAACAAAGAAAGCTGCTTGCGAGCGTTTTATGAAGGCTATTGCACAATATTTAAATGAGCATCAAGGCCTTGAAAATATTGCCGTAGTTGCACATGGTGCTGTGATTCGCTTTATGCTTTTGAAA
>CADBSM010000046.1 GCA_902797315.1 uncultured Pseudomonadota bacterium
ATATTGTATTTTTGCAACATTAAATTATGCGGATGCGGCAAGATATTGCGGTTATAATGAAGATGAAAAAGATTCTGTCGGCTTTGTACATCATTATCAAAAACATCCTGATCAAAAATATTATCCAGACTATGGTCATGAATTGAACATGGCGGCTGAAACAGACCCTGATAAACAAGTTGAGACAATAGTTTCACCAAAAGCCAACCCGCATTTGGGCACAGAATTATATATGGGCAAGCGGACATTTATTATGCCGGAAGATGAAGAATGGATTATTGTGAAAGAATGGTATCGCGCAACATATTTTCCAAACAACGAGAACATGAAAAACCGTCGCTTAAATATTATAGCTGATGCCCAAAAGAATGGCGGCAGACCTTTAACATATATGCCGACAAACATTGAAGTGGCAAATCTATTGCAGGATAATTATCAAAAAGATCCGAAAGAGCTTAAAGAGTTAAGCTATGATGTTATTGCCAAAGATTTATACGAAAAGCTTGAAATAGCAAAGGAATTAGAGTGTATACAGGCAAAAGAACAGCAACAACAATGGCTAAAACCTTCCAAAGAACTGGACTATGATATTGTCGCAAAAGAGCAATCGTCCAAAAATAGTATTAAAAAGTTTCGCTTTTATAAAGAACTTGTCCGCAAAATCAAAAATCCTGAAAAAATTTCAGCACAAAACAAAAAAGAGATTATTCCTCCTTGTATTGATGAGAAAATCTTTGAAAAACACTTTTGATATTTTTCTTTTGTAAAAGTCTGTCCAAACTCAAATTATTTTGTTAATAAAAATAATTTGAGTTTATCTGTGTTGGGAATTGTGTCGTTGCATTAAGTTCCAGGATAATGCATTTTGAACATATTTTTCGGCCTTTTCAAAAGAAAAAGTGCCGTTTTCTTTCAATTTTCCTTCAGCATCAATAAAGACATTTCCAACAGCCACTTTTGCAATTTTTTGAAGCTCTTGTGTCACGTTTTCAGGCGAAATTCCGCCGGCGTAGCCTTGAAAGACATCATCAAAAAGAGGCTTTTGCCTTTTTTCAGGCAATACGCCTTCGCCAAAAGAATCGTCAAATAATGCGTCAAATTGGATGCCTTGATGATGCATTTTATAAATAAACGGTAAGTTGGTTTTGCTCGCAGATACAATAACACGATGGTCTGAAAGTTGCTCTATAGATTTTTTGAGCTTTTGAATATCAGGAGCAATTTGCTCATTTTCAAAAATTTCACGTCCGATTTTAAAATTGAGTTGTAAACGTCCAACGGCAGAAGAGTGTTTTTTAAGATATAAAACTTCTTTTGGAATATTGCCACTGCAAAAAGAAACAGCAAAACCTTCATTTAAGTGTAGAGCAATGCGTCCAATGATGTTTTCTTGATCAAGTTTTGAGGTTAATTCTTTCAGCCATTCAAAACGATCTGTACCATATCCGGCTTTTTTGGGTGAGCACTGAACACCCAACTCAAGATTGGGATGTTTTTTTAAGAATAAAATAGTCTCTTGAATATCATTTTTTTCATTAACACCAGAGCAAACAACCGTTTTTAAAAACATTTAAAGATCCCTCATTGAAAGTATGTTTGAGCGAAACCATAGCAGATAGAGCACAAAAATACAAGAATTTTTTATCTACGTAAAAGGAACAAATTTTACTAAACACTAAAAATAGTTTCAACCTTTTTAATGCCATTCGGTGCAACAAGAATAATGACGGAATCTTCAAGTTCAAAACTTGTTTCAGAATTTGGAAAAATAATTTGATTTTTTCGTATTAAAGCCAAAATTTTACATTTGTCAGGCATCGAAATTTCAGAGACCTTTTTGCCTTCAAGCAAAGTATCTTTTTTAAGCTTAAGCTCCCAGATTTCAGCAAAACCGCGTCCTAGTGAATAGGCGCTCATAATATTAGCATGACGAATATCTTGTAAAATTTTTGAGATTGTTGCTGTTGACCTGTCAATAATAGTGTTATCCTTCATTTGGTTGGTTAAATGATCGTAAGTGTGTGAATTGACTAAAGAAATAGTGTTTAAAACACCATTGTTTTGAGCTAAAAGAGAAATTAAAAGATTGTCTTTGTCTTGTGATGTAACAGAAACAACAGTATCCGCACGGTCTAAATCTGCATCGTTTAAAATAACATCGCTCATCATCTCACCATAAATCACAATTGTTCGAGATAAATGCTCAGAAAGTTCATGTGCGGCATTCATATTGTTTGTGATGACCTTAATGCTTGCGATATTATCATTGTCTTCTAAATGTCTCGCAATATCATATGAAATGGCATTGCCTCCGAAAATAACAATATTTTCTGGATTTTTCTGCGAAGCATTAAAAATGCGCAAAACTTTAGCAATATCGTCTGACAAAGCTAAAATATAAATTTCATCATGCGGTAAAATATGCTCTGACCCTTTTGGGTAAAAATTTGTGCCATCACGCAAAATTTGTACGACAGAAAAAGTTAATTCCGGAAAATTTCGATATAATTCATCAATTTGAAATTGGTACAACGGACATTCTTTAGTGCACTTGAGGCAAATCAGCTGGAGTAAGTTATCGGCAAAGCTATAAACCTCTTTTGTGCCAGGAAAAGATATCAAACGCAAAATATTGCTGGCAATTTCTTGATCTGGAGAAATAACTAGATCTACCGGTAAACTTTTTTCATTGTATAGAGTGTTCCATAAGGGGCTTAAAAAATATTCAGAATCGACGCGAGCGATTTTTTTCTTGACACGAAATAGTGTGTAAGCCACTTGACAAGCCACTAAATTGACTTCATCGTTATCTGTCGCTGAAATTAGAATGTCAGCTACTTCTGCTCCGATTTTTTCTTGAATATCAGGTCTTGAAATAGACCCTAAAACAGGCTGTACGTCAAATTCTTTCACAATTTCATCAAGCCTTTCCTGATTCGTGTCGACAACAATAATATCATTATTGGCTCGGCTCAAATAAGAAGTAATACTCTTTCCAACGTTTCCGGCACCGCCGACGATAATTTTCATAGGCTCTCTCCCGTTAAAGTGTGTTTGAAAAAATTTTCAATTTCATGAATTGCTTGAGTAAAATCTGAAATCTTCATATACGCTTCTCTGAATTTTTTAGCTTCAAAAAAGTTTTTAGAATACCAACATACATACTTGCGAGACAGACCAAGGGCAGTATTGGGTCCATAGTAATCACGCAAATAATAAATATGTTTTAAAAGTGTTTGATAAATGTCTTTTTTTTGAGCTAAGGCAAGTTCTTTTTGTTCTAAAGTGTTGCAAATGTCGGCTAAGAGCCACGGATTACCAAGAGCAGCGCGCCCGAGCATAACAGCATCACAGTTGGTTGTTTGAAACATCTCTAAAGCCCTTTGAGGAGTTGTAATATCGCCATTACCGATTACGGGAATTTGGATAGCTTCTTTAACTTGTTTGATGATACGCCAATCAGCTGTTCCTGTATATCCTTGAGCTTTTGTACGTCCATGTACAGTAACAAAAGAGGCGCCACTTTGTGCGCACATTTTGGCAAATTCGACAGCGTTAATGTGTTCATTATCCCAACCTTTTCTGAATTTAACACTAACCGGTAAATGTGTTGAATGTACAGTTTTTTCAATGATTTGAGAGGCTCTTGGTAAATCCTTCATCAAATCAGAACCGGCGTGACTTGCAATAATTTTACGCACCGGACAACCCATATTAATATCAATACCGGCAGCACCTAAGTCAGTGACAAGTTTTGCAGCGTCTTCAAAAAGCAGCGGATCTCCCCCCATCAGCTGAACAATCACAGGATATGGCTCAGATCTAACATCTGCAATTTTATATGTCTTGGCATTTTTATAAGATAAAGCATTGACGGCAACCATTTCAGATACAAACCCAACTCTTCCGCCTGTTAATTCAAAGACAATACGTCGCATGGGTATATCTGTGATACCGGCCATTGGCGCTAAAAAAACTTTATGAGATAATTGCAGCATATGCATTAACCTAATTTGTCAAGGGCTCTTGCCATAATATAATAGATTTTTCCAACTTCAGAGCTTGAAATCATTGCTAGCGCAATTTGAGGGTTTTGAGACTGTTCTGCAGCTTTTAACAGTGCTTCAAATTCACGCAAGTAGCGATCAGTAATTTCCCTGAAATCTGTATTGTTTTCGTAATATTCTCTAATTTTAATAACTTCTTTGCGCCCGAGTTTTTTGACCATATTGTGTGCAAATGCGCCATGATCACCATTATAGAACTTTTTCCACAAATCATCTTCGCTGTCTTTATCAAAAAAGCGATTAATATCTATGGAAAGATTTTCAAGGTTTTCAATGATAATGGCAATCTGATCCATAAAATTTGTCAGTCCAAGTTCTTGATATTTTGATTTAATTTGTTCTAAAGACTGTTCAGCTTTTATCCTTAAATCTTCAATTTGTTTGAATTGTTCTGTAAACAACTTCTGGTATTGTGTCATCTGTTCTTGAAACTGATTAAAAACATCAACAGATTTTTGTTGAGTTGAAGCCAGTTGCTCAGAAACAAAGCTCATCTGATGTTTGAGACTATCGACATTTTCTTGTGCTTTGAGCAAAGACGCCTGACTTTCAAGGATAGTTTCAGATCCTTCTTTGCCTTTGGCAACAATAATGTTTGCATTTTCAGAAAGTTGTAATGTGTTTTTTTCAAGAATAGCATTAACTTCATTAAACCGATCTATTGCCTCGACAGATCTGAGTTTCAAATCATCAACTTTCAGACCCAAATCAGATGAGACACCAGCAATGCGTTTTGAGATTTTTTCAGCCGCTGTTTGAACTTGGTCGTTTTGTTTTTCAGTCGTTTCAATAAATCCAGAAAGTTTCTGAACTTCTTTTGAAAGGCCAGCTAAAACATTTTGAATGTTTTGAATAGCTTGTTCTGATTTGAGGGTTAAACTGTTGTTGGCTCCGCCTAAAATTTCTTCTATTTTTTGCCCTGCTTGTTGGAGCTTTTCTGTCTGTTCTTGAAAATTGAGATCAAAAGAGGAGGCGCGTTCAACCATGGCAGAAACTTCCATGCTGATTAATTTACCGTATTGACCTAATTTAGCATCTAAGAAGTTTGCATTTTTATCAATTAAAGCAGCTTGTTCTGAAGCAAGTTCTTTGTGCGTTTTAAGACTGTTTTCTATGTGCGAAATGCCCCCGTCAATTTTGCTGTAAATGTTTTCACAACTGTCAGCTGTTTGCAACATGGCTTTTTCGAACTTAGAGGTTTGAACTTGGAGCATATCAGCTAAATTTTCCATGCTCTTCTTACCAACATTTGTAAACGTTTCAAGATCTGATTTTGTCTGAGATATTTGGATGTTGGCATCATCAACAGTTGATTTGAGATGTTCAACTGTAACCATGGTTTCATCAATAAGCGGATTGAGCTTAGAATAAATGCAATCTGAGCTTTGTTGCAAACTTTCAGTGCTGTGCTTGAGCTCATCGGAAACCTTGACAGCTTCTTGTGATAGAGATCGACACAACTCAAGATATTGGTTTTTATTTTCATCTAAGCGCATTAAATTTTGTTGAAAAGTTGACTGTAAAGTTTTGGAAATATCTGCAAAATCTGCCGCTTTTGTATTCATTTCCTTTTTTAAGGTATCCGCCTGTGCTGATAAAAATTGTATTGTTGTATTCAATTCTGCTATCTGACTTTGTAAAGCCTTATTGATAATTTTTGAGAGAAGATTGTCATCTTTCGTTTTTAAAAACTTATTGAGCGTTTGTTCCACAATCTCATTTTGCTTTAAGGCAGAATATGTTTTTCTGAAATAAACAAGCAAAAGAAAAATCAAAAGAGGACAAATCAAAAAAGAAGTCAAAAATAAAACAAAATCAGCCGGCATTAGAGCGGATAGAGATGAAAATCCATAGAAGAATTGTAAATAAATAAACACAGCAAAAACCCAAAATACAGCTAAAGTCAGTAATGTTTTCATTAAAGGATGTGAGTTTCCATTAATGTGCTGATTTTCTGTGATTTGTTCAGATTCACCTTCCAAAAATTCGGGGATTTTTCTTTCATTTTCAGTCATGTCTTCTCCAACCTATTTTAGAACAACTGAGGGTCATTTTAAGCTTATTTACTAATAATTCAATGATTTTTACAGCTTTTCACATAAAAAAGATTTAACCTTCTTCTTTAATCAGCATAACGGTTATTCCAAGAGATAAAACAATAATCGTCGGTGACCATACGGCAAGCCATATAGGGATATATCCATTTAAGCCAAAAGCATAAATCAGCTGTGAGCTGAAATAAACCATAAAACCAGTTATGATACCAACAACAATCATAAAAACAACACCTCCCTGCCTAACACTAGGCATTAAGGAAAAAAGAGCAGAGACCAAAACCATAGCAACAAGCAAAAAGGGTGAAGCCCAAAGAGCTAAATACCGCATCTGATGCCTCGAAGCTGAAAAGCCAGAAGATTCATAAAACTGAATTGTATCTGGTAATTCCCAAAATGAAATAGCATCAGGATCAACAAAATTTTCTTTTATTCTTTGGGGCGTAATAGATGTCTGATATTCATAAGTCTGCAATGTTTCAGTTTGTTGTCCACTTTTAAAGATTTGCACGCCTCTGATCTTAAAATGTTGATTTTGTAATTCTCCGATTAAGCCTTCAATCCGTCTGATAATTTGACTGTTGTGATCCATCTCAAGAATACTGATATCGCGCATTGAAAGCATATCATCTTTCTCTTGTCTCAAAGATTTTGCCTGAACAACTAATATTTTATCTTTTCCTTCAGCTTCTCTAATCCACAGACCTTTGCTGGAAAAAAGCATGGCACTAGGATCTCGAGTGATAAAACGATACTTCAAGGTTGCATGCATTTCATACATTTTGGAAGATATAGGATTAATCAGAGTAATATTGATAAGTCCGACAATAAAAACAGATATTAAAATCGGAAATAAAAATCCCCATACAGATACACCAGAAGATCTGATGATGACATATTCATTGCTTTTGCTGACTTTCCAAAAAGTAATCATAGCGGCAACCATCATCACAAATGGCAGAACTTTGTCTATTGTTTCAGGCAGTTTTGTTAAGGCATATTTGACAACATAATCCATACCTGTGTCATCACGTCCTGAAATACGGCGCAAGGCCTCGATAGAATCAAACATCATAATGATTCCCATAATGGTAACAAGAACCATCAAAAATGTTAAGATGATTTGTTTTGACAGGTATCTTCCGAGTATTGAATTAACTTTCATTAAGTTCTTTCTAAGATATTAAACCTCACGGTTAAAATAACTCAATGAGAGATATCTCTCAATGGCATCGGCAAAGATAACCACAACATTTTTATTTTTAGCTTCATTGCGTTTAGCAAAATTAATGGCGGCTTTTAGAGCCGCGCCAGCAGATATGCCTATGGCGAGACCTTGTAAGGTTGCACAAGCTTGAGAATAATGAAATGCGTCGTTATCGGAAACATCAATAATTTCATCAACAAGTTTTTGTTCATAAAATGGTGGAATAAAATTAGCCCCGATACCACCGATTTGGTGCGAGGCAGGGGCTCCGCCGATTAAAACAGGACTTGCTGACGGTTCAACGGCAATGACATATAAGTCTGGATTGTAAGTTTTTAAAACACGGCTGATTCCTGTGATTGTTCCGGCAGTTCCAACACCTGCAACCAAAACATCAACATTACCATCAGTGTCTTTAATGATTTCAGAGGCAGTTGTTAAACTGTGGGCTTCCGGATTAGCTTCATTTTCAAATTGGTTGAGGATAATCACATTTTTATTTTTTTGAGCTAAAAGTTGAGCTTTTTGAATTGAACCTTTCATGCCGTCTTCTTTGGGTGTTAAAATAACATCTGCACCAAACTGACGAATCATTTTAACACGTTCAACACTCATGTTTTCAGGCATGATAATCACAAGTTTATAGCCTTTTGCGGCACACATTGCCGCAAGTCCAATTCCTGTGTTTCCAGAAGTGGCTTCCACAAAGATCGTATCTTTTGTTATTTGTGTAAATGGCACCTTTTCAAGCATATGTTTGGCTATACGATCTTTAATCGAAAATGCCGGATTAAAAAATTCGCATTTACCATATAGCTTAGCCTTTAACTTGTATGCGCGTTCAATTGATTTTAAACGAACCAAGGGGGTGTTTCCAACAAGATCTTCAACTGATTGATATATTTTTGCCATGATGTTATTCTAAAAATTAAGTTTTATTTGCTGTTTGCTTCTTCTATTAAGCTGTTAACAAAAGATTCCATTCCTTGTTGGCGTACGCGTTTCATGCGTTCACAAGAAATAATACGTTGAATTTTTTTGACTGTTTCATCAACATCGACATTGACGATAACGTAGTCAAATTCGTTCCAGTGTTTTATTTTTTCAGCGATTAAATTCATGCGCTTTTCAATTACGTCAAGGCTGTCTGTTTTTCTGTTTTCAAGACGTCTCCTAACTTCCTTAACCGAAGGCGGCAACAAATAAATTGATACGACCTTATCAGGCGCTTTTTGCCTCATTTGCTGCATACCGATCCAGTCTAAATCAAAAATAACGTCTTGTCCGACATTAATAAAACTATCTACTTCAGAACGCAATGTTCCATATCGAGAGCCATATTGAGAATCAACATATTCATAAAATGCATCTTGTTTTAAAAGCTCATCATATTTTTCATTTGAGATATAATAGTAATCAACCCCATCTTTTTCCCCTTCGCGTTTTGGTCGGGTAGTGACGGAAATAGAAAACTTGAGATTAGAATCTTTGGCTAAAAGATCTTTGATGACCGTTGTTTTTCCTGTTCCTGAGGGGGCTTCAATAATAAACATTGCGCCAATTCGAGTGTTTTTTAAATAATCTCTAATGTCTGACATTCTTTTTACTCCAAATTTTGTACTTGTTCTCTGAATTGTTCAATAAGTGCTTTTAGTTCCATGCCGATTTTTGTTAATTCCAAATCCATAGATTTAGAGCATAGCGTATTTGCCTCACGATTAAGTTCCTGACATAAAAAGTCGAGTCTTCGCCCGACAACACCACCTTTGTGAAAAATATCTCGTGCAGTTAAAATATGTGCTTTAAGGCGATCTATTTCCTCTTTCACATCAGCACGCATAACATAAAATAAAATTTCTTGTTCTAAACGCTCAGGTGTTAAACTTGTATCTGCAAGATATTCTTCAATTTGAGCTTTAATCTTATCCTTGATAATTTGTTTAATGTTTAAGGCTATTTTTTCAGCATTGAAGGTTTTGTCTTCAAGAAAATCTAAAATACCAAGCAAGGCTTTAGCTATTTTTGTTCCCTCTGTCAGACGATCTTGATAAAGGGTTTCAAGAGCCTTTTCAAAAGCGCAAAAAATAGAATCTTTTAAAGTTTTAAGTGCACTTTCATCAAGTTCAGGATTTGTTTTTGTAATTACGCCTTGTATATTCAAAAGTTCGCTGAGAGATGGTTTTTCAAAAACATCTTTGTGATTAAGATAAATTTCATAAACTTGTTGAGTCAGTTTAGAAAGCAATTCTGAATCGACCTGAATCTCTGTATTTTTAAGTTCATTTTGAAGTGTAATAATGACACTAAAAGTTCCGCGCGAAAATTTCGAGCTTATTTTGGTTTTCAATTCATTTTCACAATCTTCTAGCAAAACAGGAAGTTTAAATTTTGTATCCAGACCTTTAGCATTAACGGTTTTTATTTCAATGTTAAAACTATAGGAAAAAAACTCTGTTTTAATTTCGCCGCTTTGGTTTGCAAAACCTGTCATACTGGATATGTTCAAAAATATTCTCCTTTTTTTAATGTTTTCATGTTAGCTTAAAATAAATGTGTTAAAAATTTACTTAAAGGAAAGCCATGAATAATATAGAAAATGTTTTAATTACGGGCGCTTCTTCAGGAATTGGTGAGGCTCTTGCTTTGCATTATGCAGCACATGGGGTTAAGAAACTTTTTTTATGTGGACGCAATGAAGAGCGTCTTTGTAAGGTTGCTCAGGCTTGCCGTTCATACGGTGTAGAGGTCGATGAAAGCCTTATTGATGTAACAAATAAAGAGGCTGTTGGCGAATGGATTTTAAAGTCTAATCAACAAGCCCCCTTAGATATTGTTTTTGCAAATGCTGGTGTTTCAACGGGTACTGAAACGCCAGAACATATTTATCAAACTTTTCAAACAAATATTTTTGGCGTTTTAAATACTGTTACACCAGCCATTGAAATTTATAAAGCACGTGTTGAAAACCGTCCGAAAATTATTGCGGTGATGGCCTCTATTGCTGGGTATCACGGTTTAGCTTCGTGTCCTTCATATAGTGCAAGCAAAGCATGTGTTAAGGCGTATGGTGAGGCTCTTAGGGCGAGGCTCAAAGATAAAAATATTCAGGTTAATGTGATTTGTCCAGGATTTGTACGTTCGCGTATCACAGATAAAAATAAATGTCCAATGCCATTTTTTATGGAGGCTGATCAAGCTGCTTCTATTATTGCTAAAGGCATCGAAAAAAATGTTGGTTTGATAGCATTCCCATTTCCAATGCGTTTTGGTGCTTATTTGTTGTCGATTTTACCCAATGCAATTAGCAATTTTATCTACCAAAAATTGCCGCATAAAGTTTAAGTTCTTTGACGTCTGAGTAAAATATATAGAGCGCCACTACCGCCAAGTTTAGGGCTTGGGTGGATAAACGTCAAAATCATCGGACGTAGTTCATCACTTCGAAGCCATTGAGGCACACTTTGCTTTAAAGCACCTTTTACTTCAAAAATATCTTGCTCTTTATGTGGCAACCCCTTGCCCGTGACAATTAAAATAGCACGTTTGTTTTGAAGGTAAGCCGTCCTGACAAAGTTTTGAACGGCTGAAAAGGCTTTGTTTAAGGTAAATCCGTGCAAATCAAGGCTTGCTTCAACACCAAACTCTTCGCGTTTAAAACGTTTGAGTGTTTGTTTGTCAATATCGGAAGAGCTATTCAGTTCAACATCGTGTTTAAAATTTCGAAGAACAGGAATATGAGTTTCTTCTTTTTCGCCACGAAAACGGGACTTTGAAGTGCGAATATAAGGTTGTTTGTCTGATTTTATTTTTTGTACATCAGCTGTAACTTCGAGCCAAATAAGATCATCGTCTTCACTCATTTTTTTATCTCGGCAATAAAATATAGAGTTGACCTTGTGCGTTCATTTTTCCGGCTTGAAGTAAAGCTTCTTCACCGTGTCCCCAGAAATAATCACCACGTATGGGTCCCTTGATTGCGGCACCAATATCCTGAGCTGCTACAATTTTTTGTAAAGGACGACCTGAAGGCTCGGTGGTGTCAAGCCAAAGGAGACTTCCAAGCGGTATAAAAGCAGGGTCAACAGCTAAACTTCTGCCGGCTTTTAATGGCACACCAAGAGCTCCCAATGGTCCACTGGCATCAGAAATTTTGTGAAAGATAAAGCGTGGATTTTCGTTCATGTTAACATCAGCAATTTGCGGGTTGACTTTTAACCAATCTCTTATTTTATCCATAGAGGCTTCGCCTTTTTTTAAGAGACCTTTTTGAAGCAAAATGCTTCCAATGCCAACAAAACGATGACCATTGTTGTCAGCATAACTTATACGAACTTTGTTGCCGTCATCTAGCAAGGCAACAGCAGATCCCTGTATTTGCATTAAAAAGATATCAACTTTATCATCACCCCACAAAATGACAGGAGCATCGATTCCCGAATTTTCTATTTCTTTTCTTGTATAGTAAGGAACAAGTTTATTTTGTTCAATTCTGCCTAAAATTCGTTTATTTGGAAGCTCTAAATCAAAATCTTTGAGGTTAATTTCAATCAAATCATAGGGCTTTCCATAAATAGGATATTTATACTGTCCGTGCTTTGTTTTTGATGCTTTAAGTTCAGCTTCATAATAAGAAGTAAATTTGCCCTTTGAGCTGTTGTTTACAACAATCAAATAAGGCTCAAAGTTGTGTTTGATAAAGTTTTTAACCGACAAATTATTTCGAGACTTTAAGGATTTAAATGAGTGGCATATATCGAGCATTTTTTTATGATCAATTTTAATCTTAGAGTCCGAACTCAAAGATGTTTTTTTCTCAATAGCGTTGCAACTGTTTTGAAAGACATCTGAAATTTCAGAAAACTGGTCAGCATCAAAGGCTTCAATTTCTGAAAAATTTGTGCGTTTAAGCTGGATGTCATCTGGCAATGCAGATTCTTGTTGCGGTGCACATGAAAATAAGAAAAAAAATGTCAGTAAAAGTCCAAAATATTTCATAAGTTGTTTTTCTTTGTCGAGGTTAAAAGCCAAGTAGGTGAAGTTGAGTTGATATTTTTTTCAAAGGTCCAAAAATCAGTAATTTTTTGCACGAAATTTTCATCGCCTTCAATGATTTGTCCTTGATTGTCTTTAAGAAGGTTAATTTGATCAGAAACAAATTTGAGTGTAATTTTTGCCAAACCATGAGGTTCAATTTTGGCATCAGTTATTGAAATTTCATCAATCTTGATCAAATCTGTTTCGGAGGTGATATTATCTTTGATGCGTAAATCAATAATTTCTTCAAATTTAGCGTAAAGAGCAGGGGATGTCAGCATTTCTATGGTTTCTTTATCTCGAGCTGAAAATGCGGCCAAAATCATTTCAAAGGCTTTGGATGCGCGTTTGATAAAAGATGATTTATCAAAATTTGGAATTTCAAGCAATATTGAATCAAATGGGGAAGGTTGAATCTTAATTTCCTGAACTTCAGAGGTTTCTGAAAATCCATTTTGTAAGATGTCATAAATTTTTTCAAACTCTTTTTTTGTAATAATTTTAACCTGAGGCTTTTGAGGTTTTGTCCCCAACACATTGTTTAAGCGCAGTAAGATGACAACAACAAGAAGCCCTAAAAAAATTAAATCAACATAAGCCGACATTTTTCCCTCAATCAAGAATTTTTTTATAAATCTTCAAAAAAGATATATAACTTATTTAATAAATATTATCAACTGTTATATTTTATTTGACGTGAAAAAATATTTAAGTTAAATAGTAGGCTATCTAAAATAAAGATTAGAAAGAAAGGTAACAAAATGACTAAAGAAAATAAAGAAAAAAATGAAAGCATGCAACCGGCGCTGATGATTAATAGCCAATATATCAAGGATTTATCGCTTGAAATTCCGCACGCACCTGAAATTTTCAAAGAACTAACCAAACAACCGCAGCTTAAGGTTGATGTCAAAATAGATACGGATGATTTGGGTGATCATGCTTATAATGTGGCATTAAGCTTAGCTCTTAACGGTGATTTGGATACGAAAAAATTGTTTATTTTAGAGTTAACATATTCGGCAGTTGTTGTTCTTAATGTTCAAGAAGAGCATATTGAGCCGATTTTAAATATTGAAATTCCAAGATTGCTGTTTCCGTTTGCCAGAAACATTATTGCACAATGCTTGATGGAAGGCGGACTTCCTCCATTGATGCTCAATCCGATTGATTTTGGCGCTGTTTATGCTGCTCGTCAAGCAGCAAAAGGCAAAAATTAAAATGCGTTTAGCGCTTTTTCAACCTGATATTGCACAAAATACGGGCACGCTTCTAAGATTGGGGGCGTGCCTTGATTTGCCCATAGACATTATTGAACCGTGTGGTTTTATGTTCAATGATAAAGGCATACGCCGTTCAGGGATGGACTATCTTGATTTGGTTTCATACCGAAAACATGCCAGTTGGGACGATTTTTTAAAATATCGTGCAGAACACAGCAATGAGTATGGGCGAATCGTTCTTTTGACGACACATGCTTGCTTGCCATATACTGATTTTTCTTTTCAAAAAAATGATATTATTTTGATGGGGCGTGAAAGCGCCGGTGTTCCAGAGATAGTGCATCAACTAGCAGATGCCAGACTTCTAATTCCAATGACAAAATCAGCCCGCTCAATTAATGTTGCTCTTTCGGCGGTAATGGTTGTTGGTGAAGCCTTAAGGCAGACAAATTTGTTTCCAAAAATTTAATTTTTTTCATTTTTAGACTAGATTTGTATCAAAAAATGTGGTATACTCCACCTGTTTTGATGTTGAAAATCTAGAAAAATAGGTGAATAACATGAGTATAAAAAAATTGCCGACCGTTTCTTTTAATTCTGGCGATTATGTGGTTTATCCAACACATGGTGTGGGTAAAATTTCAGACATTTCCAAACAGACCATTGCAGGCTCTGAGCTTGAGCTGCTAGTCGTTAATTTTGACAAAGATAAAATGACGCTGAGGATTCCTGTGGCCAAGATAGAAAATGTTGGTTTGAGAAAAATTTCTGAAGAATCGACAATTAATCAAGCATTAGAAACCTTAAAGGGCAAAGCTAAGGTCAAAAAAATTATGTGGTCGAGACGAGCTCAGGAATATGAAAACAAAATTAACTCAGGCAATCCGGTTGCTGTTGCTGAAGTTGTTCGAGATTTATATCGTAGTGAGAATTTGGCAGAACAGTCATACAGTGAACGCCAGATTTATGAACAAGCCTTTGACAGATTAGCTTCAGAGGTTGCTGTTTTTGATCATTCTTCTGTAGAAGAAGCAAACAAAAAGCTTTTGAGTTTTCTTGCTAAATAAGCTTTAATGAACCATTGTTTCAAAAAAGAGACCCACGCGTTTTACGCGTGGGTCTCTTTTTGGTTTCAAAACTTTCTAAGCTATTTTTTCTAATTCTGCTAAGACTTCTTTTTTCAAAGTGATGTTATCGACTTTACCTGTGGCTGAAGTCGGAATTTTGTCTCTGAAAATAATGCGTCTTGGCATGTAAAGCTCAGGATAACCATTTTGTTTAATGAAATCACGAAGCATATCTGTTGTTAAAGTCTGTTCATTGGTGACTAAAATAATCTGTTCACCTTTTTGCTCATGGGGCACAGCAACAACACCGCAGCAAAAATCATCTTTGCCTTCATAGGCTTTATTAATCATATTTTCAACGGCTTTTAATGAGACCATTTCACCGCCGATTTTTGCAAAACGTTTAATACGGTCTTTAATGGTAATAAAGCCAATTTCATCAATTTCAACAACATCTCCAGTGTGATACCAACCATTATGAGGAGGTACCAAAACGCCTGGGTTTTCAGCTAAAATGTAACCAGACATGACATTCGGCCCTTTAACAACAAGCTCGCCGCCTTTTTCAATGCCATCAACTTTTTCAAGTCTGCATTCCATCCCTGGGCATAATTTACCGATTGTGCCAAATTTGTTAAAGACCATGTTGTTTCCGGCAACAGCGGGAGAACATTCTGTGGTGCCATAAGCTTCCATCAAGCGTGTACCTAAACGTTCATTTAAAATGTTTCGTGTATCAAGTTTCACTCCTTCAGCACCAGCATAAACCAAACGAAGAGATCCGAAATCAAGCGGATGGGATATTTTTGCATAACTTCTGAAGAATGTATCTGTACCAATCATGACCGTGGCACCAAGTTCATATAAAAGATCTGAGATGACGCGGAAATGCAACGGTGAAGGATATAAGAAAACTTTTGCGCCTTGATAAAGAGCATAAAGTGTTCCCAAAACAAGACCAAAACTGTGGAAAATCGGCATAGAGTTTAAGACAATATCGCGTTTATTCAAAGTTTCAAAAGTTGCAATTTGCCATACATTTGAAATAACATTTTTATTTGAAAGAACAACAGCTTTCGGTGCGCCTTCTGAACCAGATGTAAATAAAATAACAGCACGGTCTTCTGGGGTGGCTTTATAAGGCACATATTTAACTTTGTACTGCAACAAAGCCAATATTTTTGCAAAAATAGAAACTTTGCGCCCGACCTCTTCAAGATAAATGATTTCAAATCCGGCTTCTTGAATGGCTTGAATCAATGATTCTAAACCGGCTTTTTTGACAAACATTTTAGAGGTAATCACTTTTTTAGCTAGAACTGTTTTCAAACCACTGACGACATTTTGTGGGCCGGCGCTGAAATTAAGCATAACGGGAACTTGTCCATAGGCATTTAAGCCAAAAAACGTGCAAATAGCAGCAACCGAATTAGGTAACATGATACCAATCGATTCTTGATGTGTCGAAATTTTTGAAAAATAGCGTCCTAATACATATGATTTAAGTAAAATATCCTTAAAAGTATTGGGCTTTCTTGTGATATCTTCTAAGACATATGGGCGACGCAAACCAAAACAACGTTTTGCATGTATTTTTGAGGCTTTGATAAGTTGGGTAAAAACTGTTTGTTTGGGATCATAAATCGATTCAAACATTTGCTCACGCATAATCATATAAATTTCATTTGAAATATGGTTGCGCTGATGTCTTAATTCGTCTTTAAGTTTTAAAGGACGGGGTTTGTCAACCACAATTTTGACATGCGGGAAGTAGCGGTGAGGTAAACGTCCGCCAGTTTTTGAAAAATGACAATATTGTAAACCATTAATCCAAATTGGAATAACAGGAGCATCAGTCTTATCTGCTAACAAACCAGCTGATTCGTAGATTTTCATAATGTTGCCGTTTGTTGTCATGCGTCCTTCTGGAAAAATAACACAAAGGCGCCCAGAGTTAACGGTCGCAATCAAATTTTTCAAGTCAGGAACATCTAAGTTGCCGTATTCCATAATGTCAGCCGTTTTCATCAATAGTCTAATCCAGTAATTTCTGTAAAGCTGACCATGCAAGGCAAAAACTGGATCTCCCGGCAAAAATGCAAACAAGACAATAGGGTCAACCCATGAGACATGGTTTGAAATGTAAACACCTTTGTGTGGCAACTCAGAAACATCAAAGCGCATTTGAAAACGCACCTTAAAAAGTCTGAAAAAGCACCTTAAGATAAAACGTACAATAGAACGCATTTTTTTTAATCTCCATTCACAGAATATTTCGCATTATTTCTATTGAAAATATATCGAATGTATTTAATTGTAAAGTAGGCACTTTTAGGAAACTATTAGGAAATTGTGTATAAAATTGAAAATATTTTTAAAGGAGGCAATGGTGATGAAAAAAATAATAACCTTAGCTTTGTTTATTTTCTTGGCAGCCTGTCAAAAAAATGTTCTTTTCCCGAGTGATAACGGAAAAACACTTTATTTAAAGCTTGGAGATATTTTCAGTATACAACTACCTGAAAATCCCTCTACAGGATATCAATGGCACTTAATTTTTAATCCTGAAAATCAAGCGATCTTATCTCAGAGAGCAGATCGTTATGCACATTCACAGACAGGACTGGTAGGTGCCTCGGGAGAACGCAATTTTAGCTATCAAGCAACGGGAATCGGAAGAGTAGACATATATGCAACATATGCGCGACCATGGGATGAGAGCAGTTCAAGGCAACCCTCTATACAATATACCATTGTTGTGCAATAAAAAAGCTATTTCTCTTTTTTAAATGGTTTAACATAGGCAATGGCAGCGTGTTCGTCGCAGTACGTCTGTCCGGTACGAACTTTTTTGCCGCAAAAGCAGAAGTTTTCATCTTTTGGATCGCCGATAGGCCAGCGACAACTGTGGTTGTCAAGTTCATTTAATCTGAGACATTTTTTGCTTTCCGAAGAATTTTGTTTTTCTGAGGTTTTTTGTACTGCGCTTGTCGAAACATTTTTTTCTTTTGGTTCGATATCTTTTTTTAAGATTGTTTGTGTTTTTTTAGTAACTTTTTTTTCTTCTTTTTTCTTAATAGGGGAGGGACGTGCAGATAAGTTAAGGCGATGAACTTTCCCTACAACAGAATTTTTTGAAAGTCCAAGCTCTTTAGCAATTTCGTTGGTTGTCGCACCACCGAGCCACATACTTGTCAGTTTTTCGACCATTTCATCTGTCCATGCCATTTATTTTCTCCATTATTCGGTTTCAGATTGAGGACAATTTAATTGAATATCTTTGAGAAGTCTAGAACTAATTTTAAAAATATTGTGTTTTTTCGTTTTTAAGTGTATCATCTCAAAAAAATAAAGGAAAAATGTATGATAAAATATCTTTTGATCATATTAGGTGCTTTGTTGCTATCTTTTAAGACACAAGCTGAAGATTTCGCAAAATATTTTGATGTTGATTTAGATTCTCCAGTTCCAAATCTGGAAGCTTTATCAACAGAACTTCAAAACCTAAATGAGGTTTATGAGCCTCGTTATGTTGTTAGTTGGGATATGGGGCCCGTTTTTGATAAAATATGGCGACAAGTCATTACAACTTATGGTACATCTGAAAAATATCTTAAAGCAGCTGGTGAAGATGAATTGGTGGAAATGATCTCAGTTTTGCCTAAGGAATTTTATCCGTATATAGGTCCTTTTTTACACACATCTTACGGTATTTCTGAAAAAATTTTGAATATGCCGGGCATTAAGGAAACAAAAAACAAATTTCCGGACCGTATTGCACCTCAATTAGAAGGTATAGAAGATTTAGAGTTCTTATCTCCTTTTTTATACATTTTATTGATGCCTGAAATGTGGCCGGAAAATTATAAATCGATTGAAAAACCACAGAAGCGTTTTGCAAAGCTTCCAAATATTGATTACAATCCAAATTTTTATCGCAATTTGCTTAAAAATCTTCCAGATGGAGGCTATGGAGGAGCAAATGCTCGTGCAGAGTGGCCTGTCAGCGATCGCCTAAGAACATTAAAAATAACAAAAACATCGCCATTAACATCGGCTGATATTAAATCTTTTACAAATACTTTAGATGGTGTGAGACAATTTGCTACGCACGAAAATCTGGTGCGTTTAATAAAAATAGAATCTTTACTTGACTATTATGAAATGAAAAATGGTACGGCGCTCAACATTAACACATTAAAAGATGCCGTTAATCCGTGTCAAAGGCTTGCGTTGAAAATTAAATGGGCAGGACTTGAAAATGAATTTTCAAAAGCAATCGCACAAGAAGGTTTTAACCTGAAAGATTGGTCATATACGTGTGATAAAACAATCAAAGCTTATCGTGTTATCAATGTCTCAGATGCAAAATTTGCTGCTTTAAAGCAGTACAAAAAGGGAGTCTATAATTCTGAGCTTAATAAGTTGCCTGTAAAGCATAGAGAGCGCTTTCAAGCAACCATTGCAAGCTTGCTTGAAATGTATAAAACAAATGAAAATGATTTAACTGAAGTTTTAAAAAATGAAAGCATTTTGACAGAGCAAATTAGGCCTTTCGGTTCTATTTTTGTTACTTCTCCGCTTGATTATTAAAAAGATAAAAAAAAACTTGCTTTTTATTCTGAGAGTATGTATAAGTGGAGACAAATTTTAATTAACCAATGAGGAAAAATAAAGATGGCACGCGTTACTGTAGAAGATTGTATTGAAAAAGTTCCTAATCGTTATGAGCTTTTGATGGTTGCTGCCCAACGCGCAAAAGATATTGAACAAGGTTCGCCTTTGAGAGTTGATCGTGATAACGATAAAAATTCTGTTGTTGCTTTGCGTGAAATTGCAGAAGATAAAGTCAGTATTGAAGATCTTCAAAAATCTTTAGTTTTGAATTTACAAAAATATGTTGAAGTTGAAGAACCTCAAGAAGAAGAAATTGAAATTATTGCTGCTGAAAAAGAGTTGGCTGATTTAGACGCTCAGTTTGATGCCAGTATGTTGCTTGATACAGATATAGATGACAATATGCAAATCAGAGATGAAACAACAGATTCATTAGATGGCTTGGATGATGTTGATTTATCTGACGATTCGTTTGATGACGATTCGTTTGATGAAACAGCTGAAAATGATAGTTTTTCAGATGAAAATGAAGAATTTTAATTTTCCCTCAATCTTTTAGTCTTATCTTAAATAGCAGAAAATCAATTTTCTGCTATTTTTTTAAAAAAAATCTTGTATACTGGATAGTTGAGAGATAAAAATGCTGAGACAATATGAACTTGTAGATCTTGTTAAATCTTATGATCCTGAGGCAGATGAAGATGCCTTAAACAGGGCATATGTCTTTGCAATGAAAAAACATGCCGGACAATTTCGGACATCTGGGGATCCATATTATTCGCACCCTATTGAAGTCGCTGGTATTTTAACAAAATTTCGTTTAGATTCATCTTCTATTATAGCAGCCTTATTGCATGATACTGTTGAAGATACGGATACAACGGTCGAAGAAGTCCGCTCACTTTTTGGTGACCAAGTTGCTTCGCTGGTTGATGGTTTGACAAAGCTTGCCATGATTGAACAAAAATCAGGCAACAGTAAACAGGCAGAAAATTTTAGAAAATTATTACTTGCTATGTCAGATGATATTCGGGTTTTGCTGATTAAGTTAGCAGACAGACTTCATAATATGAGAACACTTTCCTATTGTCCTGTTGATAAAAGAGCTCGAATTGCCAAAGAAACTTTAGATATATACGCCCCTTTAGCTGAACGCATCGGTATGCAAGAAGTTAAAGATGAACTTGAGGAAATTGCTTTTGCAGAACTTTATAAAGAAGCTCATGATTCAATAGTGGCTCGTTTGAATTTTTTAAGAGAGCAAGGAAGCAATATCATTCCGAAGATTATTGAAACTTTAGAAAATGATATGCAGGAAAATGGGATTGAAGCAACAGTCACAGGGCGAGAAAAAACTCCATATTCTATTTGGCGAAAGATGCAATCTAAAAACGCATCTTTCGAGCAACTTTCAGACATTATGGCATTTCGTATTTGTGTCGATGATATTTCCTCTTGTTATCAAGCTTTAGGAGTTATACACAGCAAATATCACATGGTTCCGCGCCGTTTTAAGGATTATATTTCAACCCCAAAACCAAATGGCTACCAGTCGATACATACAGGGGTTATTGGTCCGGAAGATACGCGAATTGAAGTTCAAATCAGAACATATCAAATGCATGAAATTGCAGAAAAAGGTGTAGCGGCACATTGGGCTTATAAACAAGGTCAAAAGGCAGAAGGCCGTCATTTCAGATGGATTAGAGAATTGCTTGAAATTTTGGAGCAGGCGGATAATCCTGAAGAATTTTTAGAAAATACAAAACTTGAAATGTATAGCGACCAAGTGTTTTGCTTTACGCCTAAAGGTGATTTAATAGGGTTGCCGCGTGGATCGACACCGGTTGATTTTGCTTATGCTGTTCACTCGCGTGTTGGAGACACTTGTGTCGGGGCGAAAGTTAATGGCGAAATTACACCACTTCGTACAGTTTTACAAAATGGTGATCAAGTTGAAATTTTAACCTCAAAGGCACAACATCCTTCTACAGAATGGGAGCGCTTTGTTATTACCGGCAAGGCAAAAGCGGCTATTAGAAGATATGTCCGAGCCACCCAGCGGGAGCAGTTTATAAGTCTGGGCAAAGAAATTTTAGAACGCCTATTTAAGGGAGAAAATTTAGAGTTTTCTGATCGTGTTCTCGTTAATGTTTTACAGCATTTTGAAGCAGAAACGATTGAAGATATATATGCTAAAGTCGGGGAAGGATTGGTGACAGGCTGGGATGTTTTGAAAATGGCATATCCTGCTTACAAACAATCAAAACTTGATAAAATGGTCAAATCAATCAAAGCCCCGCTTTTCCGCAGAAAAAAGAAAAACAACCCCATCAAAATTAAAGGTTTAATCGACAATATGGCCGTTAACTTCGGTAAATGCTGTCATCCTTTACCGGGGGATAGAATTGTTGGTATTGTGACAACAGGCAAGGGTGTTACCGTTCACAAAATTGGCTGTAAAACACTTTCAAAATTTGCTTCAGAGCCTGAAAGATGGCTTGATATTGACTGGGGCGATGATGCTGAAAATGAGTTTCATACAGCACGAATTAAAGTGATGCTTTTAAATGAACCAGGAGCTTTGGGTGATTTATCTAATCTTATTGCCAAAGAAGGTGCGAACATTTCAAACTTGAATATTGTCAATCGGCTATTAAGTTATTTTGAGTTGTTAATTGATATCGATGTGAAAGATGTCGAACACCTTAATCAAATTATTGCAAACTTAAAGTCTTCTAAAGTTGTTCGATCTATCTCTCGCGCCGCAGAATAACCGAAAGCTCAAAAAGTGAAAAATATTTTCAAAGGCGTGGTTCAACGTTTGTTTCAGCATCTGTCGAAACTTCAAAAAAGCCCATATGCTATTGCGGCAGGTTTTGCTTGCGGAGCAGCTATTTCAATGACCCCGCTTGTTGGTTTTCATATGATTCTTGGCGTATGCTCAAGCTTTTTAATACGAGCCAGTACAACAGCATCTTTAATAGGAACAATTGTTGGAAATCCTTGGACATTTGCAGTTATTTGGCCTTTGAGTTTTGAAACAGGCCGAAAAATTTTGGGCATTGAAGAAACAAAGTCAATCGATTTTGCAGTTTTTTTTGAAAATTTTAAGGTCGCTATCTTAAATTTAAATTTTAATCTTTTAAAAAATGACCTTTCTCCAATTTTAAAACCTATGCTTGTTGGATGTATACCTTATTATATTATTGTATGGATTGGAAGTTATTGTTTTATTAGGTATTTGATAAAAAAATAGTCTGTCAAACAAAAAAAGATATCTTCTTGAAACCAAGAAGATATCTTAAAAACGTTCAAAATTTGTAAAATGATTTTACTTAACCTCTTCAAAGTCTGCATCAACAACTTTTTCATCTTTTGGTTGTTCTGAAGAGCCTTGAGAAGCACCTTGCTCTTGACCTTGTTGGCCAGAAGCAGCCCCTTGAGCTTTATACATAGCTTCACCGAGTTTGAGCGAGGCCTGCATCAAAGCATCGCTTTTTTCTTTGATGGCAGCAGTGTCAGTGCCTTCAAGGGCTGTTTTAACAGCTTGAACAGCTTCTTCAATAGCTGTTTTATCAGTAGCTGAAATCTTGTCACTATTTTCTTTTAGAGTTTTTTCTGTTGAATGAACGAGAGCTTCAGCTTGATTTCTGGTTTCAACTTCTTCTTTTTTCTTTTTATCAGCTTCAGCATTAGCTTCAGCATCTTTAACCATTTTTTCAATATCAGCATCTGATAGACCGCCTGAAGCCTGAATGCGAATGGCTTGTTCTTTGTTTGTTGCTTTGTCTTTAGCTGAAACGTTAACAATACCGTTAGCATCAATATCAAAGGTGACTTCAATTTGAGGCATACCACGTGGAGCAGGCGGTATACCGACCAAATCAAATTGGCCGAGCAACTTGTTGTGAGCTGCAATCTCACGTTCGCCTTGGAAGACTCGAATTGTTACAGCTGTCTGTCCATCTTCAGCTGTTGAAAAGACTTGAGATTTGCGTGTCGGAATTGTTGTGTTTCGGTCAATAAGACGTGTAAAGACACCACCTAATGTTTCAATACCGAGAGAAAGCGGGGTCACATCAAGCAGCAAAACATCTTTAACATCACCCATCAAAACACCGCCCTGAATGGCAGCGCCGACGGCCACAACTTCATCAGGGTTAACACCCTTGTGTGGCTCTTTGCCGAAAATTTCTTTAACTTTTTCTTGAACTTTAGGCATACGAGTCATACCGCCGACCAAAATAACTTCGCTAATTTCATTAGCCGAAAGACCAGCATCTTTTAAGGCTTTTTGACAAGGAGCTACTGTGCGGTCAATTAAATCATCAACCAAAGCTTCAAGCTTTGCACGCGTTAATTTGATATTTAAGTGTTTCGGACCTGTTGCATCGGCCGTAATAAACGGCAAGTTGACATCTGTCTGTGTGGCAGATGAAAGTTCAATTTTAGCTTTTTCAGCAGCTTCTTTCAAACGTTGCAGAGCTAATCTGTCATTTTTCAAATCAATACCTGATTCTTTTTTAAACTCTTCAGCCAAGAAGTTGACAATGCGTTGGTCAAAGTCTTCACCGCCTAAGAATGTATCGCCGTTGGTTGATTTCACTTCAAAGACACCGTCACCGATTTCCAAAATAGAAATATCGAATGTACCGCCGCCAAGGTCATAAACGGCAATTGTGCCTGAGGCTTTTTTATCCATGCCATAGGCAAGGGCAGCAGCAGTCGGTTCATTGATAATACGCAAGACATCAAGTCCGGCAATTTTGCCGGCATCTTTAGTTGCCTGACGCTGAGAGTCATTGAAATATGCCGGAACAGTAATCACAGCTTTTTCAATCTTCTCTCCTAAATAAGCTTCGGCATATTCTTTAATTTTTTGCAAAACAATAGCTGAAATTTGAGAAGGAGCATATTTTTGACCTTTAACTTCAACCCAAGCATCACCGTTGTCTCCTGAAACAATCTTAAAAGGAGCCGTTGATTTGTCTTTTTGTACTTCGGCAGAATCATATCTGCGACCAATCAAACGTTTGATCGCAAAGAGTGTGTTTTCGGGGTTGGTAACTGCTTGGCGCTTAGCAGCCGCACCGACCAAACGCTCGTTGTCTGTAAATGCAACCATAGAAGGTGTTGTGCGTGCACCTTCAGAGTTTTCCAAAACCTTAGCATCTTTGCCTTCCATAACGGCAAAGCATGAGTTTGTTGTACCAAGGTCAATACCAATAACTTTATTGCTCATTTGTTTAATCCTTTATGTTAAAATCTTTTTTTCTAAAAACTTATATAGGTAACGTTTTTATTAAGAGCAAGGGGCAAAATAATTTTTTTGGTATTTTTTGTTCTTTAACCAATGATTATCTTGTTTTAAGGGTTTAAGAAAATATATCGGAAGAGGAAACGATTGAAATAACATTTATTTTAAGGAGAAAAACAATGGCTTGTAAATGTCCATCTGGAAAATCATCTGTTTCTAAAAGTTCGAGCTTGAAAGCAGAAGATGAAAAATCTTCTTCCAAAAAAGAAAGCGAATCGAGCTCATCTAGCAGAAAATAGATGAATAAAAGATAAAAAAATCCTCGGGGTAAACCGAGGATTTTTTTCTACCACTTGTGAAGAGCTCTGGACGCCTCAGTGTAGGCAATGCCCCACTGTTTGTACTCGTCAGAAAGTTCTTCAAAATCGGACATCTTGTGACCGATGTAGTTGACGATCCAGCTCAGATCTTCAGGGGTATAAGCCTGAAAATCTCGCTTCAAAAAGCGTTTGATGTCCTCATCCTGGGGAATTTCACGCCCGGACGGGAGCGTCAGAGACGTCTTTTGCATTTGTGCAAAAGCCTGCCTTGCTTCTTTGAAGCGGTTGATCTTCTCAATCTTGGCGCGGACGAAACCCAGCACCATAAGACCGCCAATCACAACGGCCATAATAATTACTCCTTCAAGTGTCATAAATAATTTTTTTTATGGTTTAACTTTTTTATCCTTTCGACGCCGAAACAATAACAGTATCGACGACATGATTATAATCCATAACATTTGATAATAATTTTAATACACCTTCAGTTTATACGATTTTGTCAAAATTGCAAGCAAAAAATTTGTTTTTTTTCAATTTTAAATTGGATTTTAGCAAAATTATAGGTTATATTGTGATTTGAAAGGTTGGTTTGAGGATGATTATTAACACAAACAATCACCGACAACGGAATATTTTAACAAATAAGTGCTTTTATCAAACGATAGCACAGATTGTTTGCGCCTTTGAAAAGAAGGGATACCAAAATCCGACAGATGAAGCGGCAAAAGTTATTTCAGCCTATCATGATCTCGTTAAAAAAAAAAAAAAAAACACCTACAACCAAGATTATAATGAAGCTTTTTCCAAAATTGATTCAGCTATCAAAAGTATGGCCAACAAAGTTTTTTATGTGTATGACAACAAAAGTTTTGATATTGCCTATAATGCCTTTAGAGAATTTGATTATATTCAAGCCATTCTGGCTTGGAAGCGTTTAAAAAAACACACTTTATAAGATATTTTGCCTGTTGACGGATTATTTTCTTTTATTGCAAAGCATTTGAAGAACCGCTAAACTTTTTTTAGAATTTTAATGTAAAAAGGAGCTCATGAGATGAAACAGTTATCAGTTATTGGCTGCGGTAGATGGGGAACTTTCCTTGGGTGGTATGCTGCAAATTATTGCGTTGACAAAGTGATGCTATATGATATTCCGACATCTCCTAATTTTTTAGAACTGAAAGATACACGCAAAAATTCCTATTTGACTTTAAGCGATAATATGCATTTAACGCCAGATTTGAATGAAATTTTCAAAAACGATAACATAATCATTTCAATTGGTGCACAGCATTTACGTTCTCTTGCCAAACAAATTAATCAATACAATTTATCCGGCAAGCATTTTTTGCTGGCGATGAAAGGTCTTGAGCAGCCTAATGCTAAAATTTTGGTTGATGTGATGGCTGAAGAAATAACTCAAGATGATGTACATGTCGCCTGTTTGGGTGGTCCGGGGCATGTTCAGGATTATTTAAAAGGTGTTCCATCATGTGCCGTTATAGACAGCTATGAAGAAGAAGAAAAAAAACATTGGATTGACTTAATGCAAAGTGAACTTATTCGTTTTTATTATGGAAGTGATGTTGTTGGCAATCAAATCGGTGCGGCTTTGAAAAATGTCATTGGTATTGCGGCAGGCATTTTAGACGGTTTGGAATGGTATGGTTTGAAAGGCGGTTTGATGGCACGTGCACCGGTTGAGGTCGGACGTTTAATCAAACATTTTGGCGGCAATCCGATGACGGCATATGGTTTAGCCCATTTAGGTGACTATGAAGCTACTCTCTTTTCTAAAAACAGTCATAATAGGTTGTATGGAGAATTGCTTGCCAAAGGTGAAAAATCTTCAAAATCGGCTGAGGGTCCGGATACCTTAAAGGCAGTTAAATTTATTGCAGATAAAGAAGGAATTGATATGCCGATTTGTCAGGCTCTTTATAAAGTTGTGTTTGAAGATGCGCCTATCAAAGAAACTATTAGATCAATGTTTGAACGTGAGGCAAAAAGCGAATTTTAAGTTGAGTGATATTTAAAAAAATTAAATTCCCTTTAAGATGACATTCTTGAAAGGGAATTTAATTTTGGGTGTTTTTAGTGTGCTTCTTTCCAGTTGTCTCCAATGCCAACTTCGGCAATAAAAGGAATATCAAAAGAAACGACACTTTCCATGGCTTTTTTGACAAGCTCTTGGACAAGATCAATTTCTTGGATGGGAACTTCAAAAATGAGCTCGTCATGTACTTGTAAAAGCAACTTTGTTTGCAGATTGTTTTGCCTTAAAAGATAATCAATCTTTCGCATGGCAAGCTTAATAATGTCAGAAGCACCACCTTGTATCGGAGCATTAATGGCAGCTCTTTGTGCAAAAGAGACAATACGTTTGTTTTGATCATTAATACCAGAAATAGAGCATTTGCGTCCAAATGGGGTGATGACATAACCATTTTGATGAGCAAAATCAATTGTTTGTAGCATATATGTTTTAATTTCGGGCATCACGTTAAAATATGAATCAATATATTTCTTTGCCTCATCGTTTGAAATATTGAGTTGTCTTGCCAATCCATACTGCGAAATGCCATAAACAATCCCAAAATTGATGGCTTTGGCATCTCTTCTTTTGGCAGAATCCACTTGTTCAAGCGGAATATGAAAAACGCGGCTTGCAGTAGAGGCATGAATATCAACACCATTTCTGAAAGCCTCTTTTAAGGCTTTAACATCAGCAACCTCAGCTAAAAGCCTAAGCTCAACCTGACTGTAGTCGGCAGAAAGTATTTTAAATCCTTTTTTGGCTACAAAAGCTTGTCGAATTTTTTGTCCGTCTTCAGTTCGAATAGGGATGTTTTGTAAATTCGGGTTGGAAGAAGCTAAGCGTCCAGTGTTAACCACTGTCTGAGAAAAAGTTGTGTGCACACGGTTTTGAAAGTCTGCATCAGCTAAAAGGGCTGATGTATAAGTTGATTTGAGCTTTTGATAAGCTCGCCATTGTAAAATTTTTTTAGGCAGATCATGCTCTAAAGCCAGAGTTTCTAAAACGTCAGCTCCTGTCTGAAAACTGCCTGATGCATTTCTTTTACCTTTGATTCCCATTTTCACAAATAAAACTTCTCCAATCTGTTTTGGTGAGGCAAGGTTAAATTCAACACCGGCTAAGTCATAAATTTGCCTTTCAAGAGCAAGCATCTGATTTTCAAATTCATTATCTAGAGAAGCGAGTGCTTGAGCATCAAGCATAATACCTTCTTGTTCCATTTTTTGTAAAATACCTACAAGAGGTCTGTCAAAATTTTCATAGAGAGCAAGTTTCTTTTCTTTGAGTAAACGTTCTTTCAATAAATTGTAAAGACGCAAGGTTACATCAGCATCTTCCGCAGCATATTCACATGCTTTATCAAGTTCAACATCATCAAAGGTGATTTTGTTTTTGCCAGAGCCACAAACATCTTCATATTTGATGGTTTGATAGCCTAAAAAAAGATCTGCAAGTTCGTCCATGCCATGACCGTGTTCAGAACTATCCAAAACATAGCTCATCACAGCCGTATCTTCATAGGGTGAAATATTGACTTCTTTGCCGACAATTTGAGCTAAAAAATGCATATCAAACTTAATGTTGTGTCCGATTTTTAAAATCGACTCATTTTCTAGCAGCGGTTTCAGGTATTTTTTGGCTGTTGTGAGCGAAATTTGTTTAGGAGTTGCCGGCAAATTTGAAAACAAATCAGCATTTTGTTTTTTGAAACCATGGTTGAGCGGCACATAGCAAGCCTTGCCTTCCTCATAAGCCATTGAAAAACCGACAATTTTATCTTTAAAGGGGTTGAGTCCTGTCGTTTCAGTGTCAATGGCAAAGTGAGAAGTTTTTTCAATTTTAGCAACAAATTGGGCTAATGATTCTTCGTCTTGAATCAACAGATATTCTTTTTTTATTTCTTTTGATGGTTGATTGGCAAAATCAGTTATTGAAGCACATTGTTCTTCAACCCATTTTTCAGCTCTGGCTTTTAGGCTTTTGAGGGCATATTTGTCGATAAATTTTAAGACCTTTTCTTTTTCGGGTGCACGGCAGATAAATTCATCAATATCATTTTGAACAGGCACATCTTGTTTTAAGGTTACAAGCTGCTTTGAAATTTTTGCATTTTCAATATTAGCAAGTATTGTTTCGCGGCGTTTGTTTTGTTTAATTTCAGAAGCATTTTCTAAAACGGCCTCTAAACTGCCGAAAGTATTGACTAACTCGGCAGCTGTTTTCGGTCCTATGCCTGGAACTCCCGGAACATTGTCAATAGAATCTCCTGACAATGCCTGAACATCGACAACTTTTTCGGGGAAAACGCCAAATTTTTCCTTAACATCATCTTTTGTAAAGAACTTATCTTTCATACTGTCATAATATTCAACACCGGGTTTTATAAGTTGCATTAAATCTTTGTCTGCAGAAACAACAACAGCTTCATAGCCTTTTTTTAAGGCGAGATTAGCGTAGGTTGCAATCAAATCATCAGCCTCATAGCCTTCCATTTCTAAAAAATTGATGTTTAAAACATTGACAGCTTCTCTGATAATCGGAAATTGAGGAATAAGCTCAGGAGGTGTTTCTTTGCGTGTGCCTTTATAGTCTTTGAAGATGTCATTCCTAAAGTTTTGGCGTTTGGCATCAAATAAAACAAGACACAAATCACAATCAATTTTGCTTTTAAGTCTCATAAACATATTCATAAAACCTAAAACAGCATTAACGGGGATACCTTCGGGCGATGTTAAAACAGGCAAAGCATAAAATGCTCTAAAAATGTAGCCGGATCCGTCAATTAAGCATATTTTTTTGGTCATTTGATTTTCTTTCTCAAGACAAATTATTTTAAAGACAATATATCCAATCTTTTCCTTTTCGCCAAGATATAAAAAAAATATTAAGATATTTATTTTATATTATTTTCCAATTGATGGAGGAAAAATGGTTCAGAAAAAGAAAAAAACGTCAAAAAAAGCAGTTAAAACACGAAAGAAAAAACACAAAAAATCATTGAGGCATTTTTTGTTTAAGTTTGTTTTCATTTTGGGCTTTTTTGTATCTTTTCTTGTTGGTGTTTACGTGTTGTATTGTTATTGGAGCTTGCCCGACGTTGATGTCGCTATTTCAAAGACAAGGCAGCCATCAACAACAATTATTGCTGAAAACGGCAATGAAATTCACACATTCGGCAATAGCTTCTCTGAGGTTATTTATCTTAAAGATTTGCCTTATTATGTACCTGCGGCAATTGTTGATGTTGAAGACAGACGATATTATTCTCACTTTGGTTTTGATGTTATAGGTTTTGTACGCGCCATGATAACGAATGTGTTTAAAAAACGCTATGCTCAAGGGGCGTCAACCATTACGCAACAGGTGGCAAAAAATTTGTTTTTAACACCTCAAAAGAACTTAAAACGCAAAGTACAAGAGTTGTTGCTTGCTTTTTGGCTTGAAAAAAAATTCAGCAAAGAGCAAATTTTAACACTTTATCTTAATCGTGTCTATTTTGGATCGGGCGCATATGGTATTGAGGCCGCGTCGAACAGATATTTTGGTAAAAGCTCAAGAGATTTAAGCTTAAAAGAAGCGGCAATTTTAGCGGGCATGCTTAAAGCACCGGCTCGGTATAATCCGATTTATAGCAAAAAGAATGCTTTAGAACGTGCCGAAGTTGTGCTTCAATTAATGCATCAACATGGGACAATTACGCAAACAGAATTAACGCGCGCTAAAAATGAAAACTTGCATGATACAACAAAATATAAAGTTGAAGGAGCACGCCATTTTGCTGATATGGTCTATCAAGAGGTTAACGCCTACATAGGAGAACGTGATGATGATATTTATGTCAGCACGACCCTTGATCAAGATTTGCAGCAAAAAGCTGAATGGATTCTAAGAGATAGTGTTCGATCCCAAAGCAAAAACAATGTGACGGAAGGCGCTCTTGTTATTTTAGATTATAGCGGCGCTATTAAAGCGTTGGTCGGTGGCGTTGATTATTCCAAGAGCCAGTTTAACAGAGCAGAACAAGCTTTAAGACAATCCGGTTCGGCTTTTAAAACATTTGTTTATTTAACAGCGATTGAAAAAGGTTTTTCGTCCTCTGATATCATTTCAGATACGCCAATTAAAATAGGCTCCTGGAAGCCTGAAAACTATAATAAAAAATATTATGGCGATGTAACGCTTGATTTTGCCTTTTCAAATTCTTTGAATTTAGCAACCGTTCATCTGGCGCAAAAACTCAACATGAATGATATTATTCGAAATGCTCAAAGAATGGGTATTACAACAAGCTTAAAAAAATTGCCAGCCTTAGCTTTGGGTGTTAATGAGGTCAAAGTTCTTGATATGGCAGCTGCATATTTGAGCATAGCCAATGGTGGGTATGCCGCCTGGCCATATGCTATTTCTGAAGTTTATTCTAAAGATGGACACCAACTTTATGCTCGTTCCGAAGACGAGCCTATGCGCATTATTGATCAAAACACCATTGATGAGATAACAAAAATGCTTGAACATGTTGTTTCAAACGGCACAGGAAAAAATGCGAAAGTTTCAGGCTTTGTTGCTGGAAAAACGGGTACATCTCAAGATTTTAGAGACGCATGGTTTGTTGGTTTTACCAAAAAGTATGTTATTGCCATTTGGGTTGGAAATGATGATAATTCACCGATGAAAAATGTTTCGGGAGGTACTCTGCCGGCTTCCATTTTTAAAAAGATTATTTTAACGACAATGTAAGCATAATATTTTTTAATTGAAATTATTTTAAAACAATGTATACTAAAATTAGTTCTGTATTGAGGAGATTAAAAATGAAAAAAATGATACTTTTGGCGTTCATCTGTTCAAGCTTTTTAGCCGGATCTGTTTTTGCAGGGGTTACTTTTTTACCTGCTGAAGGCTCAAGTGTCGGCACAGCTGGTTCAAGTACGGGAAATGATGCCTCTCAAGGTAATGATGCCGCTCAGGAAGATGAGCAAGTAACAAATGGAAAGAAATGTGAAGCTGCTGGATATACTATACGCACTTATAAAATGTCTGAATGTAATCATATACCTCCTGGGACATCACCAGGGCTGGAAACATGTCCGTATAAAGACGGTTATTATAAATGTGTATATAAACCTTTAAGAGGCTCCTACTATTGCGCCCAACAAGGATATCATGACTCGTGCGCTAAGTGTGGAGGTAAGAAGCATGTGTGTCCTTATGATGAATCTTATTGCTATTGTGAACCAATCGTCCTAGAACCGCTTCCGGAAATTCCTATCGACTAATCATTTGAAGTAGTTTTCATATATTACTCACGGTGATAAGGGTGTCCGCTTAGTATTGTCTGAATGCGATAGATTTGTTCGCTTAAAACAGCGCGAATAAGCATATGTGGCATAGTTAATTTTCCAAAAGAGAGCAGCAAGTCTGCTCTTTTTCTGACTCTATCCAAATGTCCATCAGCCCCGCCGATTAAAAAACAAATTTCGGAAATACCTTCATTCTGCCAGTTTTTCACTTTTGAGGCAAGGTCAATGCTTTTCATGTTTTCACCGCGCTCATCAAGCACAATCACTTTGGCATTCGGCGCAATATTTTGCAGCAAAAAATCTGCCTCTTTTTCTTGTGTTGAGTTGTCGTGTTCTTTGATGATTAAGTTCCACGAAAGACGTTTTTGATATTGGTCAATCAGAAGTTGTTCGGGCGAGCCTTTTTTGCATTTGCCTATGGCTAAAATATATATTTTCATTTTTGACCTGCCAGTTGCTCTAAAAATTTAATTTGAATGTCTGCAATTTGTTTCACACTTTCCAATTCGACATATTCATTTAAGGCATGCATACCTTCGCCTGTTCCTGAGTGCATAATCACGACAGAACCGCGTTCATAAAAGGCTCTTGAATCAGTGGCACCGCCAATATATTCAAAATCAATTTTCTGATTAAGCGTTTTTTCGGCCAAAGTCTTGTAGGCAAGTACTTTGGGATTATCTTCGCTGACAACGACAGGAATACTTTGCATCACAACCTCAAAAGTGACACCTTCAGCCATTAAGGGCGTTAGTCTATTTTTTAAATCATTGAGGCTTGATTTTTCGGTTAATCTAAAAT
>CADBSM010000047.1 GCA_902797315.1 uncultured Pseudomonadota bacterium
CCTTATCAAAAGAAGGACACAATTCTTTGATCATTTCAACATCTTCTCTTAGCTTTTTTACAGCATGTGGGGCGAGAAGCTGATCAAGTTTTGGATCATCAAGTCCTTTGCAGGTTTCAATAATTGAGTTGATGTGCGATTTGTCGCCTGTCTTGTTCATTAAAATAAGTTGATCGTTTAAAATGTCATAACAACCCGCAAAATCTTTGCCGGAACCAATCGGCCAACTGGCAGGTGTAACATCAAGAGCAAGCGTCTTTTCGATATCATCGAGCAAAACAAAAGGATCTAAACCTTCTCTGTCAAGTTTGTTGATAAATGTTAAAATAGGAATATTACGTAGTCTGCAAACCTCAAAAAGTTTTTTGGTTTGCGTTTCAATACCTTTAGCAGAATCTAAAACCATGACGGCCGAATCGACGGCTGTCAAAACACGATAAGTGTCTTCGGAAAAATCCTCATGACCAGGTGTGTCTAAAAGATTAAAAGTTATACCTTGATATTCAAATGTCATAACAGAGGAAGCTACAGAAATACCGCGCTCTTGTTCAACTTTCATCCAGTCTGAATGAGCGCGTCTGTTTTCGCCACGCGCTTTGACTGCGCCTGCAGCATTAATCGCGCCACCAAAAAGCAACAATTTTTCAGTTAAGGTCGTTTTACCGGCATCAGGATGTGAAATAATAGCAAAAGTTTTGCGTGTATTTGTTATGTTTTCAGGCATTTTTTTCTCTTAAATCTTGATTAATTTGAGCCATATTACAAAACCAAAACAAAATATGCAACAATTTTTATAAAGGCTAAATTTGATAATAAGGTGATATTTTACTGATATGGTTTTGAAAGAAAACGATGTAAAGATAATAAAGATAATTCTGATTGATTGGAAAATGATTGCTGGGTTGCCTTTAAGTTTGTTGTATTTTTGCTCAAGTCTTGAGCAACCGCTGTAAAGCAAATGTCGTAATTTTGGTCTTTTTGAAAAACTAAATTTGAAAGTTTTCGGTCTGTTTGAATGATGTTTTGATTTTCAAGAGCTTTAATATAATCAAAAGTTTGCTTATCCTCTATTTTAACTGTCCATTGCCCGCCTTCTTGTTGTACAATTTTGATCATCTCTAAAAAAAGCTTTGATACGGAATTGTTTGTATTTTTATCAAATTTTTCTGAAAAAGAAATGTCTCTGATTTCTTTTGCTTTTTTGTCGTAGAGAATATAGCCGCCTATCAGCTTTTGTTTGTCCTCAAGAATAAGGCCTGAGTTGTCAAAAATTTCATAAGAATAAAATCGCTCAAAAAGCTGCTCTCGAATAGAATCTATGGCTTCTTCATCTGAGAAGCAGGCGTCCCGAACGTAGCATTCGTGCTTGTCAGATTGGTTAAGTGGTTTTGCATTAATGTTTTCTGCTAAAAGAACTTGTGCATCGGCATCAGAATATTCGTTTCCATATAAATGAGGCAATTGTATGGGGGAAGTAGAAGGGTAATCAGAAAGATCGAAATCTTCGTGTCCTTTGCCGATTGTGACACGCCGACAGTTGCATTCTTGGGCAAGATAAAAGCCGACATCGTCATAAATGGCAGAAATAACGGCATGGTTTTTAAATTTGCCGATAGCTTCAATATTGTCAAAACAAACTTCGCGATATTTTCCTTCGGTGTTTTCCCAAACCCAGCTTCCGGCCACAATTCGTCCTTTTTCGTTTTCAACAACAAACAGTTGAGAAAACGGATCTTTCATGCTTGAAATGGCACAAGTTTGTCCAAGAGCCGAAAAATGCTGACAACAATCGGTATAATTTCCGAAAAAACCAACTCTTGGGTCGTTTCTTGGCAAAAATTTGCCTGTGTATTTTCCTCTTTTAAATTCTTTGGTGCTGTCAAAAGGTTCGGGTACTTTTAAGCTCGCCAAATAAATGTCTTCACAGTCGTGATATTCGCTAAGCGGCGTTTTGTGTTTGGCTGCTTCAGTGGCAAAAACCAAGCTTTTAAAATCAGTAAAACGCTGTGCCAAGCAAGCGCCCAAAACAGATTGGTATTTCCCCTTTTCTTGTTCAAAAGGTAAATTTTTCCAGCCTTTAGCGATGATTTTAAGCTCGCTTAAAGAACGCAAATAATCTTGTCCGTCTTTGTTGTAGACGATGTTGTGCATGATAAACTTAGCAAAACTTTCATTCTTTTGAGGGTCCATTAAATCAGGCAACCACTCAACAGCATCTTTGGTTGAAAGATAGCTTTGCGTTTTTCTTAAATATGTCGGAAAATAACAGCCGAAAATTTGAGAGCCTTTGAAACTGCCTTCAATCAGCCAATGTTCATTTGAAAGGTACCAACGCTTAATGTCAGGTGAAACATTTGGTTTACGATAATCCATCGCTTTTTGCTGATCTATTTTCTGTTCTTTTGCATATAATCCGACCAAAACATTCATTGCGCGTTGCTGGGCTGAAAAAGCATTCGTCTGAGTTAAACGTTCTATGTTAATATTTTCCAAGGCATATTTAAATTCAGCATTGCTCGAAAAACGCCCCTTGTAAGCAACTGTTATCTTTTCAGAAAAGTCCGGAAAATCGGCTTTAATGTCATCAAAAGATAAATGACGCATACAGTTTTTTGCCGTATTTAATGCGGCTTCTGAGCAAAGCTGATGAGCAATAGAGTGTAAAATTTGCTGCGCAAATTTGGGCTGTTGGTGGACAAGTTCATCTAAAAGCTTGTAAAAAGTATCCGTAATGATCTCTTTGTTCGGATATTTTTTAATCATATGCTCAGCAATATTAAGAACTTTTGGTGCTAGGTTCGGATTGTTTTTAATGATGTATTTTAAACGAAAAGCAGCTCTAAGGAAGGATTCCTCAGAATTTTGAGAAGAATGAAGAGCTTTTGCAAAAAGGAGCAACCCTTTGTCAGAAAGCGTGGAATCTGTTGCAACAGCCTCTGAAACAAAAAAGTATATATCTATTAAAGAATCCGGTGAATGCTCTTGGGCTTTTAAGGTGTGTTCGATAGCCTTAAAAACATGGGGAGCGAGCGACAGATTTTCTTCGGCGATGTCAAATATTGTTCTATAAGCAAAATGAAGCGAATCGCTGTCATATTTGTCGCTGAATATATTTTGAATCAATTGTTTGATATTTTCTTCTTGATCAGACATCATAAAGCCTTGGCTGAAAAAAACTATCTACATTGTACAAAGCACATCTCTTTTAGTCAACATGTTTTTTTTGAGAATTATTCAATAGGGTTGATTATTTTCTTGATTTAAATATTTTTTTTATTAGTATCAGGTCAGAATGTCGAAAATTTAACCGCGGGCGTGGCGAAATTGGCAGACGCGCCAGACTTAGGATCTGGTGCCGCAAGGCGTGTGGGTTCAAGTCCCTCCGCCCGCACCATTTAAAATGTAAAAGAGAAAAACATGAAAGTAAAAGAAGAAAAATCTAAAGGTTTAATGAAAAAATTTACGGCTGTTATTGATGCTGCTGATTTTGAAAAAGAAGTTGATGCACGTATTGAAAGACTTGCTAAAACAACAAAACTTCCGGGCTTTAGGCCAGGAAAGGCTCCAAAGGCAATGCTCGTTCAAAAATATCGTCCGGCAGTGTTAGGTGAAGCTTTGGACCACATCATTCAGGCATCTGTTAACCAAATTATTCAAGAAAATAATTTGCGTTTGGCTTTTGAACCAAATGTTAAACTTGAAAAATTTGAAGAGGGAAAAGATATTACCTTTTCTATGGAAGCAGAAGTTTTGCCTGAAGTTAAACTCGGTGATTTTTCAAAAATTAAACTTGAAAAATTGATGGCAGAAGTTCCGTCTGAAGAAGTTGATAAGTCTTTAGAATATATCGCTACTTCAAGAAGACAAACTCAAGCTATTGAAGAAGATCGTCCAACACAAAAAGGCGATATAGCCGTTATTGATTTTGTCGGCAGTGTTGATGGTGTTGAGTTTAAAGGCGGCAAGGGTACAAACTATCCTCTAGAGCTTGGCTCTAACTCTTTTATCCCGGGTTTTGAAGATCAGCTCATCGGCCGTAAAAAAGGTGATAAAGTTGATGTAAAAGTTAAGTTTCCAAGCGATTATCATGCTAAAGAGTTGGCTGGTAAAGATGCTGTCTTTGCTGTTGAAATTAAAGAACTTAAAACTTTGGTTAAAACAGAAATCAATGATGAATTTGCAAAAAGCCTTGGTGAAAAAGACTTGGCAGCTTTGAAAGAAAAAATTGCTGAGCGTATCAAACAAGATTATGAAGCCGCTTCTAAAATGAAGCTAAAACGTGCTCTTTTAGATGCTTTAGACAAGGAATATAACTTTGAAGTTCCTCAAAAGCTTGTCGATGCAGAATATGATGGTATCGTTAAACAATATGAACATGCAAAAGCTCATAATGAACTTGATGAATATGAAAAGGCAAAAGATGAAAAAGACTTGCTTGCAGAGTATAAAGAAATTGCTCAACGCCGTGTTAAGTTAGGTTTGCTTCTTTCAGAGGTCGGTGTTCAGGAAAAAATTCAAATTGAACCTGATGATATCAATAAAGCAATTATGAATGAAGCTAAAAAATATCCAGGGCAAGAAAAGGCCGTTTTTGATTTTTACTTGAAAAATAAAAATGCCGTCGAGTCGTTGAAGGCTCCTGTTTTTGAAGAAAAAATTGTTGACTTTGTCTTGGCGAAAGCACAATTGAAAGAAAAAATTGTTTCAGTTCAAGAACTGTATTCTTTTGAAGAAAAAAAAGGAAGCAAAAAATAAACTTTCTTAGTAAAAAGACTTAACAGTTTAGAACTTTTTGCATCAAAAAACACCCCGCGGTTTATGCGGGGTGTTTCGTTTGTTGATTTTTAGTGAGAAGGAGGTAACTCCCCGGGAGAGTTGATAACAGAATCAATAATCCGTTTCATCAAACGGGGTTGGTTAATAAATTTAAAAACCAATTTCGAAGTACCAGTTCCTGAAAACAATATATCACCGTAATTAAAAATTCGGCCTAAAATGCTTTGGCGTATTTCAACAGATTCTATTCTCTCACGGTTAAGTTCTTCTGTTGTAACATTGACAATACCTGTACGTTTGACAACACGCTTGTTTGTGCAAACCATTTCGATCATATTGCGTTTGAGCCAAGAAACCAATGTAAACAAAAACAGTGCGAAGAAACCCAGCCATATAGTTGCAATTTCAACTAAAGCCAAAATTTGTCCGCCTTTAAGTTGTAATGTCGTTGCAATAGCAAAAAAAAGGACAGCAAATGTTAAGCCTGTTAAACAAAAAGGTATAATCAAAGCAAAATAATGAAGCCTGCCAACAAGTGTAATTTCTTCCCCAGGCGTAAGGGTACTTAAAGTGTAGGTATATCGTCCAAGCATATATGTTCTCCTTTAGGGTTTCTTCTAAGAAGAAAATAACACAAAAAAAAAATAGTTGTCAAATATATTCGTTTATGATATAAAAAAAATACTGTTTATTTTTATATCTAACCTTATAAAATTTTTGTGTATGGTCAAGTTTATTGCATTGCGGGACGAGGTATACCTTTCCATTGAAATCAATGGCGACAAGATCCGTTACTTTGGTCATCCTGCAGGGAAAACCCTTGCGGATCGCAAAGAATTGACGCCCGACTTCCAGCCCAAGAAACAGGTGCTGAATGAAATTATTGCGAGGCCTACCCTGTCGGATCCTATGTCCGAAGAACTAACGTTCTTTGTTGATGGTCTCAAATGCAAGTATCTTTCGCTTGCATAGATCTTTTAGATGATAAACCCACTTTTTGTAAGGTGGGTTTATTCATATTCTAGTCTTAAAAACTGCTTTAAGACAGGTTCTAGCTGCTGAGATGAAATGTTCTCAAAAAACGAATCTTGATCAATAAGTGTGTATCTCTCTTTTTGGGCATCATACACAAAATAAAAACTTTCATCAAAACCTAAGATCAGCCAATTTGATGGTTGGTTTTTGAAAAAATGTGTATTGTATTCTACTAAATCGTAGTAAAAACTGTTTGTTTTGATCTCTACACCAAAAACATTAGCACCTTCATTTGACAGACCGTTCGAAAGCTCAAGGATTTGTAAAAATTCAGCAGGAAGCTCGGGCAATTTCAGCGTTTTAAGCTTTAAGTTTGCAATTTTTAGCTGTGCTTTTGTAGCAGGATTATTGCAACCCGTTTCAAGACGAATGTGTTCAAAATAGTTTGTTACCATCTGTTGTTTAGCTCTCTTCTGAAGGTTTGTTTTTCAGCAGTTCTGTTGTATCGTTTATGTTGGTTGTTGCGATGATAACCACTGTTTGAACGTTCTTTTTCAATTTTCTTTTCAATAGGAATACCTAAATATTCTTTGTCATAAAGCATTTTATCAAAACCGAAAATGCATTTGACACCTTCCGGTGGTTGAATTCGGAAAATATATTTTTCATCAATTTCACGATTGTAGAAAATGTCGTCGTGGTGGCGATGACCATTGAGCTCTTGCTCAAGAGCATGCATTGCATCATGATTGGGGTGTCTGACGATAAAACATATATTGTTATAATCGTTGATGCTTGCAAAGCTTTTATCATTGGTTTCTTTTTGAGCGCAATCTTTGATGTTGACAATGTGGTGAACATCAATAACAGGCTGATTGTCCCATTCTTGTTTATATAAAGAATTTCCGTTTCGGTCTTTAAGTTTTGTTAAATCGGTTATACCTCGTTTCATGGCGCCGACCAGTGCATCAACGTAGTCTTGACGAACTCCTTCCATTGAGAGCAACCCTTCACGAAATTCTTTTTCATTTTCATTTATGAAACGCTTCGTGTGCATAGCCTTATAGCTTTGCTCAAAAACTTTGGCTTTGTCTGTATGATAAGCTCTAAACTGCTCGTTGATAATAAAACAAATGTCTTTTAAATTGAGTTCAGGTAATTTTTCTTGTGGAACGCCATAAGTTGATAATCCCTTTTTGAGTTGCGGTTCAATCGCCGCAAATTCAGGAACTTGTTTAAATACATTCCATACAGATGAATAAGACAAATCATAAGTTTCAGTAGCGACTTGAGTGCGTTTGAGAGGATAGTTCTTTAGGTCTCTGAACATTGGAGAAAGCTGGTATTCTTGCGGACGATCAACATATCCATTAAAGGCCATTCGCCCGACATCTCGTTTGTCTTGAGATGTTTCTTGATGTTTGTAAGTGTATAACAACAAATTATGATTTTCTAAAACAGCTGCTAATTTGTTTTCGTTTTCAAGGTTTGGTTCTAAAATAAAGTTGTTTGATGCTTCTGTTATTTGTTGAAAAATAGCATCAGAAGAAAGTTTCTGCGTAGGTTTGTGTTCATACATGGCATTGTTTAATGCTTTCATTTCAGCAATGCGATCCTTCAGGCTTTTTTGAAAAGCCTGACTTTGTGGGGCTTGCGTAATGTTGGCATTTCTAATATAAGCCATTTTAAATTACTCTCCTCGTTATTTTATGTTAGCATTAAAAAAAATTTTGTCAAGAATAATTAAAACAAAAAACCCGCAATCATGCGGGTGTTTAATTTTTTTTGTAATCCAAAGATTATCCTTGGCGCGCTTTGAGCTTAGGATTCTTTTTATTAATCACATATACACGACCTTTACGGCGCACAACTTTGCAGTCCTTGTCACGGACTTTCTTTGATTTTAAAGAACTATAGCACTTCATTTTTTTTTATTCCTCTTCGTTAGATTTGAGCGCAAAATATTCTAAAACAAATCAAATGTCAACTAAAATTTTTTGTTTTATGTTTTTTTTCTTTGCCTATTGCTTTTTTTAATATTATCTGTTAGCTTAAGCTTGTTCGTAACTCATGTGGGATAATGTGATGAAAAAGGTAATCTTTGCTTTTTTAATGGTGTTTTCTGCAGTCTTTTGTGCTGTTGCTGCAGATAAAGATTATATTGAAGAGGTTGAGTCTTTGGGCTATGTTGCCGGGCAGGGTCTGGCCTGTGAGGCTCAGAAATATGATACTTTTGAGATGCTTGCCCGTGCGATTCTTATTTCAAAAGCAAAATCAGATGCAATGCAGGAAGAAGGTATGCGTATTTTTAATGCAGCAAAAGCCGAATCTTTTATTACTAAGATTCGGGATGGTTTTTCAAATTGTGGGCAAATTGCCGATTCTTTTGATCATCAAATTATCTTTAAATCAGTTCTTTATGGTGATGGTACAATTAAAATGCCTGATGGAAAAATTGTTAAGCCTCGTCAAATATACGATTCAACACTGATCTATGAAAAAGATCCGGACTTGAGAAACAAAATGATGAAGTTTTATCAGGAACGTTATCAACAAATTCATCAAGATCCAAATTATCAAAAAGCTTTACGTGAAAGACAAAGCAAAGATAATTTATAACACTGTTCTAAAAATTTTTTATTAAAAAGGGAGTTTTTGTAAAAGATGCCTGCATATCAGTATGTTTTTGTGATGCAAAATTTAACAAAGGTCTTTCCAGGAGGAAAAGAGCTTTTTAAAGGAATTACCTTATCTTTTTTACCGGGGGCCAAAATTGGTGTTTTGGGTGTTAATGGTGCTGGAAAATCAACACTTTTGAAAATTATGGCAGGAGTCGACAAAGAATTTAACGGTGAGGCTTGGGCTGCCGATGGTGTGAAAGTTGGTTATTTAGAACAAGAACCGCAGTTGAATCCTGATAAAAATGTGATGGAAAATGTGATGGACGGCGTGGCGCCTGTTAGAGATTTGCTTAAAGAATTTGAAGAAATTTCACTCAAGTTTTCAGAACCGATGACAGATGAACAAATGAATGAACTTATTCAAAAACAAGCTGATTTGTCTGAAAAAATTGATGCCGTCGGTGGTTGGGATTTAGAAAGGAACGTCGAAATTGCTATGGATGCTTTGCGCTGTCCAAGTAAAGATGCTGATGTTACAAAGCTTTCTGGCGGCGAAAAAAGACGAGTCGCCCTGTGTCGTCTCTTGCTTTCAAAACCAGACCTTTTACTTTTAGACGAACCGACAAACCATCTTGATGCCGAGTCGGTTGCTTGGCTTGAACAACATTTGCGCGACTATAAAGGGACAGTTGTCATGGTTACCCATGACAGGTATTTTTTAGACAATGTTACGGGCTGGATTCTAGAACTTGACCGGGGGCAAGGCATTCCTTATGAGGGTAATTATAGTTCGTGGCTTGAACAAAAACAAAAAAGGCTGGCTCAAGAGGCTAAAGAAGAATCTGCACGTCAAAAAACGCTTGCTAATGAGCTTGAGTGGATACAAAAAAATCCTAAAGCACGTCAGGCAAAATCAAAAGCGCGTATAAATGCTTATGATGAACTTTTATCAGAGGCTGTTAAAGACAAAATCACACATTCTTATATTAATATTCCAATGACTGACAGATTGGGTGATTTAGTTATAGAAGCTAAAAACATCAAAAAAGCATATGGCGATAAGGTTTTAATAGATGATTTATCTTTTAAAATTCCAAAGGGAGCTATTGTCGGTATTATTGGTCCAAATGGCGCTGGTAAAACAACCCTTTTTAAAATGATTGTCGGACAAGAAAAACCAGATTCAGGTGAAATTAGGCTCGGTGAAACTGTTGATTTGGGTTATGTCGATCAAACGCGTGATGAACTTGATGCGAATAAAACCGTTTGGGAAGAAATTTCTGATGGATTAGATGTTATGGTTCTGGGTAAAAAACAAATGCCTAGCAGAGCTTATGTCGGTCAGTTTAACTTTAAAGGTTCTGATCAACAAAAAAAAGTTGGACAGCTTTCTGGCGGTGAACGAAACCGTGTTCACTTGGCAAAAATGCTTAAAAAAGGCGCCAATGTTATTTTGCTTGATGAGCCCACGAATGATTTGGATGTTGATACTTTGCGTTCACTTGAAGAGGGTATTATGGCATATCCCGGATGTGTGCTTGTGACTTCGCATGATAGATGGTTTTTGGATCGTTTGGCAACCCATATTTTAGCTTATGAAGATGAAGGGCACGTTGAATGGTTTGAAGGAAACTTTGAAGAATATGAAAAAGACAAACGCCAGCGTCTAGGTGAAGAAGCTTGCCGCCCGCATCGTTTAAAATATAAAAAATTAGAGAGATAGAATGAAAACAATCCCTTTGCCATATTTTAATGAGCGGCCTTGTCAAATTGATACAATCGTTATACATTGTTTAGCGCATGATTTAATAGGGGCAATAAACAGTTTTCATGAACATCAGGTGAGTTCACATTATCTTATTGATGAAAATGGCAAAATATATCGTTTTGTTGAAGACGACAAGCGAGCATGGCATGCCGGCGTTAGCTTTTGGAAAGGCTGCTCTAACTTAAATGATTGTTCTATCGGCATTGAACTGTGTTCTAAAAGTTTTGGACAAAGCCTTTATCCACTGAAACAAATCAAATCATTGATGCGCCTTTTAAAAAAACTCAAATATCGTTATCACATTAAAAAAGAGCGTATTTTAGCTCATTCAGATATTGCCCCAATGCGCAAGGCTGATCCTGGTAAAGCTTTTGATTGGAAATATTTAGCAAGACACAATTTAGGTGTTTGGTATCAAATTAAAAATGCAGGTTTTGTTTGTGAAAATGATGAACAGTCTTTGCTTGCAAAAATCGGTTATGATACAACAGACTTTAAAGCTGCGAAATGTGCGTTTGTTAGACATTATATGGGTGAATTTGTAGCAAATGATACGCTAGAACGTTTATTAAAACAACCCTTTGATACGCCTCTTCATATCGATCAGTTATATTTTTTGAGTGTTTTAAAGGCACGAGCCTATTGTGAAAAGTAAAAATTTTAAGTTTCTTGCCATGCATTTTTGATATGAACAATCTGAAAAAATCCGGCGATTAAAACGGCATCAAAACGTATATCACAACCTTGAAATTCAGAGTGCTGTGCGAAAAAAAATTTAGCGGCATTCAAAATTCTTTTTTGTTGTTTGACGCTGATAGCATAAAAGGCTTGTTCGAGTTTTCGCCGTCTTTTAACTTCTACAAAAACAAGAGTATTTTTATGATAAGCAATAATATCAACCTCTCCGGCTGTTGTTCCACGGCCACAAGTCAAATTCTTTTCTAAAATTTGATAACCCTTAAGTCTTAAAAAAAGACGAGCTAAAAATTCGGCTCTATTGCCATATGCCTTCTTATTCATTTTTAAGTTTTAGCCCCAATTCATAAATATCACTTTTTTTCATATTGCTCAGAGCAGAAACTTCTTTAGCTGCCTCTTTTAAGCTCATTGTTTTTAATCTTTTTAAAAGCTCTGAGTGAACATCAATCTCTTTTTTGTCTTCTAAAGGAGGCTCAACAACAATAACGATTTCACCTTTAGGTGGATTTTGAAGGTAATATTTCGCCAGTTCCAGGGCTGTTCCATTTATGCTTTCTTCGTGAATTTTGGTTATTTCGCGCACAACAGAAAGTTGGCGTGAGGCAAAAATGGTTGACATCACTTGAAGTGTTTCAGCCAATCTCGGCGCTGTTTCATAAAAAACAAGAGTCGTATTAATGTCTTTTAGCTCTTCAAATAGGTCTGTTTTAGCTTTTGTTTTGTTTGGAATAAAACCGGCAAACATAAAACGGTTAGTGGGTAGGCCGGACAGTTGCAAAGCTGAAATAACCGCACAGGCGCCTGGTATGGTTTCAATATGAAGATTGTTTTGACGGCAAAGTTTTACAAGTTTGTAGCCCGGATCAGAAATCAAAGGTGAGCCAGCATCACTAATTAAGGCAACAGATAGGCCATTTTGCATTTTTTGAATCAATATTTCTGATATTTTGTCTTCACGATGATCTTCATAACAAATAAAGTTTTTTTGTGTGTCAAGACCTAAAAGAGAAAATAGCTTTTTTGCCATACGCGTATCTTCGCAAGCTATAATATCTGCATTATTTAAAACACGTTTAGCGCGTATTGAAATATCTTCTATATTTCCAATAGGCGTTGCAACAATATATAATCCGCCGATTTGCATTTTTTATATCTCTTTATCTTTACTTTTATTTTTTTTTGAGCTACATATGTTTTCATATTGTTTAATATTTTAAGGAAAAATGCAAGTGTTAAAAAAAATAAGCTTAATGACTTTGTTTTTGGTGTTGACCGCTTGTCATCAGATTTTGCCGTCGGCAACGCCTTATATGCCTTCGCAAAGCAGAACCTATTCCAATGCTATTTATTATGGCGTTGATGATATTGATGATAATGAACAATTCGACTCAAATGCTTTTGAGGTTGCTATGTTGTTACCTTTAAGCGGAAAGTCTTCAGCATATGGGCAGGGTATGCAAAACGCAGCCATGATGGCGCTTGAAGATACAAAAAACAAAAAACTATCTGTGCATTTTTACGACACAAAGAGCTCTCCAGAAGGCGCAATGAATGCCTTAGCTGATGCTCTAAAAAACAAGGCAAAATTGGTTCTTGGACCTTTAACATCAGATGAAGTAACAGCCATTTCATCTCAGGCAAAATCAAAAAGAGTGCCCGTGATTTCATTTTCAACTTCACCGCAAGTTTTGGGAAATGGTGTCTACAGTATAGGGCTGCTTTCAGATGAACAAGTCCGACGAATTGTTTCTTTTGCGGCTTCTAAGGGGCGATCAAAGCTTGCCGTTGTTGTCCCGGATACAAGTGCAGGATTGAATATTGCTAAAGCTGCCACCCAAGCTGCCGCACAGAACAACATGAAATTAACGAAAATAGGTTTTTATGAGCCGTCAACACTTGAATTTTCAGATCTTGTGCAGAACATGATTAAAAATCCTGACTTTGATACAATTTTGATTGCAGAAACGGGGAGCAGATTAAAAGCCATTGCCTCAACTTTTGGTTATTTTGATGTTGCATATCCTGATGTTTTGTTTGTTGGAACATCTGTTTGGGAAAATACAAACCTTTCTAAAGAAACGACTTTGTATAATGCGGTTTATCCTGTGATGTCACGCGTTCATAATGATTATTTTAATAAAAAATACACGGACTTGTTCGGAGATCATCCGAATAATTTGTACAGTTTTGCTTACGATAGTATTGCACTTGCTTCCGCTTTAAGCAGAATGCCGGAGGCAAGATTGAATGATCAAATTACTCATGCAGACGGTTATGTCGGCATTAATGGTTCTTTTCGCTTCTTTGAAGACGGTACCAATGAGCACAATCTCGACGTGATTGAGATTCAAGCAAAAGGTAATAAAACAGTTTCAAATGCACCAAAAAAATTTGGCGCAAAACCATATCATGGTGTTTATGAAAGCGCCGAAAGACCTGAAGTTTATGGCAAAGACTCTTTTAGCGTTTATCAAAAAATTTATCCTGTTAAAGAACCTTCATACTTTGACAGGCCATCGTATTTTAATATGTGGTAAATGTTGATAGTTCAAAACTTTTTCTTGAAAAAGATTTGCAAAGTTACCAATATAAAAAATACGTTTTATAATGAAGGGCAAAAGGTCGGTTGTTCTGCCAATCCGGTCAGGTTCGGAAGGAAGCAGCCGTAACAGATTCGCCGGGGTTTTTGTCCCTTCGCCTTTTTGTAAAAAAATAGAAAGAGCAATAGAGTGTCACAGGAAGATGGGCAATACGTTGTTTTAGCACGCAAATATCGGCCGCAGGTCTTTGAAGATCTGCTCGGACAAGAGGCTCTTGTTCAGACACTTAAAAATGCGATTGAAAATAACAGACTTCATCATGCTTATATTTTAACAGGTATTCGAGGTGTTGGAAAAACAACAACAGCACGACTGATTGCTCGTGCTTTGAATTGTACGGGGCTTGATGGAAAAAGCGGTCCAACAATTCATCCTTGCGGACAATGTGAAAATTGTAAAGCAATTGCTGCTGGGAGGCATATTGATGTTTTGGAGTTAGATGCCGCCTCAAGAACAGGTGTTGATGATATGCGTGAACTACTTTCGGGTGTTCAATATAAGCCCACGAACGCACGCTATAAAGTTTATATTATTGATGAGGTTCATATGCTCTCCAAAGGAGCCTTTAATGCGCTTTTAAAAACTTTAGAAGAACCTCCAGCACATGTGAAATTTATTTTTGCGACAACTGAAATCAGAAAAGTGCCGGTTACAATTTTGTCTCGGTGTCAAAGGTTTGATCTGGAACGTTTAACAATCGATACATTGGTTGAACTTTTTGAAAAGGTTTTAAAGTCTGAAAACATTAAAGCTGATCCAGAAGCTTTGCAAATGGTTGCAAAAGCAGCAGATGGTTCGGCTAGAGATGGCTTGTCAATGCTTGATCAGGCCATTGTTTTAGGCGGTGGTCAAATCAAAGTTGAAACAGTTGTTCAAATGATTGGTTTGGCAGACAGAACAAAAACTTTAGCATTGTTTGAGGCTTTGCTTAAAGGAAATCTTGCGCAAGTTTTAGAAAATGTCCATGATCAATATCATCACGGAGCTGATCCGATTGTTGTCTTGAAAGATTTAATAGATATATGCCATATGCTGACGAAAGCAAAAATTGTGCCGGCAACTTTAAATGAAGCTATGATGGGCGAAAATGAAAAAACCTTATGTCAGGCTCTTTCAAAAGAGGTTCCTATGGCTGTTTTAGCTAAAATGTGGCAGATGATGATTAAAGGTCTTTCAGAGCTCCAAATAGCCCCTTATGTGAATGATGCTTTGGATATGGTTTTAATCAGAATCGCATATAGCGCTAGCCTTCCAACACCTTTTGAGCTTTTGGAAGAAATAAAAAAAAAACCAGCTGACCACTTGTCTGTAAAACTTAAACCTACAGCATTTATACAATCAGACGATTCTTTGCTTAAGCCTGAAAAACAAGAGATTGCGCCTGAAAACAATAACACCATTCAAAAACTTTCCGATTTTGTGAGCTATCTTGAAAGCCATAAAAAAATGCTTTTGCTTTATGCATTAAAAAACGATGTCAGTGTTGAAAAATTTGAAAATGGTCGAATGTCTATTAGCATCAAAGAAACGGCTGCACATGATTTGGTTTCAAACCTGAAGAAAGCTTTGCAAGAAGCAACGAATGTTTCGTGGATTATTGATGTGCACGCAGGTTTTCTCGGACAAACCCTTGCAGACATTGAAAAGGAAAAGAAAGATGAAAATGCGCGTAAAATTTCGGAATATCCCCTTGTTCAAGCAGTTTTAAATGAATTTAAAGGGGCAAAATTTGACACGCTTGTGCGTGTTGAAACAAATCAATCATCAGATAATGATGATAATCAACAAGAACAAATTAACAATTTTGAAGAGGAAGATTAAAAAAATGCTCAACATTCAAGGTTTAATGAAACAAGCACAGATGATGCAGAAACGTATGCAGGAAACACAAGAAAAACTCGCAACAGAAGAACGAGAAGGCACAAGTGGTGGCGGGCTTGTTAAAGTGGTTTTAAATGGTAAAAGTGAGATGAAAAAAATATCTATTTCACCCGACCTTATCAAAAAAGATGAAATTGATGTGTTGGAAGACATGGTTCTAGCCGCTTACAATGATGCACATCAAAAAATTGATGCCATGCAAGAAGAAGGCATGAAAGAAGCAACAGGCGGCGTTAATTTTGGTGGTTTAAAAATTCCGTTTTAAGGTTGAAAAAAATTGGCAAAATCTGATATTGATACCCTAATTAAACAGATAGCAAAGCTTCCTGCACTTGGCACGCGTTCAGCAAGGCGTATTGTTCTTCATTTGCTCAAAAATAGGGACGGTCAATTAAAACCGCTAATTGAGGCAATGAAAAATCTTGATGAAAACATTAAAACGTGCTCGGTATGCGGCAATTATGATACGGCAGATGTTTGCACCATATGTGCTTCAGATGTGCGTGATAGCAAAACAATTTGTGTTGTGCAAGACGTGACAGATCTTTGGGCTATGGAAAGAGCTGCTTTTTATAAAGGGAAATACCATGTTCTAGGCGGTGTTTTGTCGGCTATAGATGGCGTTTTGCCTGAAGATTTGAATATAGAATCTTTAATCTGTAGGGTTCAAGATGAAGGTTTAAATGAGTTGATTTTAGCCTTGCCTCCAACTGTTGATGGACAGATTACCAGTCAGTATTTAATTAGTCGATTAAAGCCATGTCAAGTCAAAATTTCGACCCTTGCTTTGGGCTTGCCGGTTGGTGCAGAGCTTGATTATATGGATGATGGAACAATCGAGCTTGCGCTTCAATCACGCAAGCAAATTTAAAAAAGGAGAAAACAGATGGTAAAGGTTTTGGTTATTGGCGGTGCAGGATATATTGGTAGTCATGTTGTTAAAGATCTTTTAGAAAAAGGGCACCAGGTTGTTGTTTTCGATAATTTTTCAACCGGTCAAGAAATTAATTTGTTTAACAATGCTGAACTGATTAAAGGAGATATATTAGATAAAACGGCTCTTGAAATGGCTATGAGCCAAAATATTGATGCTGTTATACACATGGCCGCCAAAAAAGCTGTTGGCGAATCAATGATTAATCCGGGGCTTTATGCAGACAACAATATTACCGGTTCAATCAACATCTTAAACGCCATGGTTCAATTTGGTGTAAAGCATATTGTTTTTTCATCTTCAGCTGCCGTTTATGGAATGCCTCAGTATTTGCCGGTTGATGAGAAGCATCAAAGAAATCCCATCAATTTTTATGGTTATACAAAAATGGTTATTGAGGATTTGCTTGATTGGTATTCTAAGCTCAAAAACATTAATTATATTGCGCTAAGATATTTTAATGCGGTTGGTTATGCTGCAGATAAAAGTATTAAAGGTAAAGAAAAAAATCCTCAGAATTTATTGCCGATTATTATTGAAACGGCAACGGGGAGTCGAGAGAGTTTTCAAATTTTTGGGAAAGATTATCAAACAGCTGACGGAACTTGCGAACGTGATTATATTCATGTTTCGGATCTTGCAGATGCGCATGAAAAGTCGATTTTAAGATTAATGAAAGATGATTCATCGTATTGTCTGAATTTAGGTTCGGGACGGACTGTTTCTGTTCAGCAAATGACAGATGCCTGCGAAAAAGTCATTGGTAAAAAATTGAAGTATCAATATGCTCCGAGACGTTTCGGAGATCCAGATAAATTAGTTTCTCAGGCCGATTTAGCTTATCAGATTTTAGGCTGGAAAGCAAAATATACAAACATTGAAGATATCATTCAAACAACATGGAATATGGAGTTATAAAAACATGGATTTAGGTTTTTTAAGTGCACCACACACGGTTTTATCTCAAAATATGATGTGGACAGCTTTTGGTGTGAGTGTTATAGTGTTGCTGGCTCTTGATTTATTCATTTTTAACCGCAAAAATGAAGAGCCTCATTTTTGGCACACGTTTTGGATTTGTATTTTCTATATTGTCATTGCCATTATTTTTGGCTTCTTTGTGATGTACGAGGAAGGGCCTGACAAAGGAATGCTTTATTTTACGGGGTATTTGCTTGAAAAAAGTTTATCACTGGATAACATTTTTGTGATGTCAGTTGTTTTTGCGTCTATTGGTGTACCGTCAAAATATCAGCATCGTGTTTTGTTTTGGGGCATATTAGGCGCCCTTGCGATGCGAGGCATTATGATCTTTTTAGGCG
>CADBSM010000048.1 GCA_902797315.1 uncultured Pseudomonadota bacterium
CCAACACCGGCAGAACCTAAAAGTTCCCATTCGCCATAGCAACCTAAAGGCAAAATGCCTAAAACATCAGCGCCATATGCGCCATAATTTGAGTGTATGTTTCTTTTGTTTTCATGTTTAGAAAGTTCACCAAAAGCTTCAACAGCAGCATAAGGAGTAACCTTTGTGCCTAAAACAAGTGAACCAGAATGATACTGACCAGGGAAACCTCCGCTCAATTCATCAGCTTTATGAGTAAAGTTATAGTTGTAGTCAGCACCAACATAAGGTGTCAATTCTAAAGCTTGCGCACTAAATGCAAAAACACTAGCAACACCAGCAAGTAATAAAGTTTTTTTCATGAATTTATTTCCTTTATAAAGTTTCATAAATCAATTTATTCTTTTCCATATTATTCAACAACCACGTAGAACAATATGCTATAGACAATAGTTTAATTTTTTTTCTTTTACAAGAAAAAAATGATATTTATGAACCTTTTAGGAAAATTCGTCTATTTTGAATTTTTGCTCTAGAACCCAAAGGAATTGTTGCAATCGGTGTTGTGTGTCCCATGTCAATATTGGCAATAATAGGCATATTTTTGAGCTCTTTTTTATTTAAGATAAATTCCAAACCCTCTCTTGAAATTTTCGATTCTCTTTGAAAGCGTCCGATGACAAGTCCTGTAACATTTTGAAAATCCTTTTGATTAATTAAGGCCTGCAAATTGCGATCAAATGTTGCAAGATCAGACATTTCATCATCTTCTAAAAACAAAATTGTATTTTTTTCAAATTTTGGAAAATATGGAGAGCCTAAATTGAGAATTAGTGTGCATAGATTTCCGCCAATAATCGTTCCTTCAGCATCACCATCTTGAAGATACCACCAACCTTCATTTGGAACAAATAAACGATTTTCTTGATCTCTGTACCAAGGATCATCGCTCCATTGTGTCGAGGGGGTCAACTCAATTTCGCCACCTTCAAAAAGCATATTTTTGGCATATTTGATTGTGTATTCACAACCTTTTTCCATTCCAAAAGAGCTAAAATGAGGACCATAATATGTTATGAGACCGGTCTGGGCATAAATCGCAGCATGGAGAGCCGTGATGTCTGAAAAACCCATAAAAATTTTCGGATTTTTGCGAATAAGATCATAATCAATATATTTCAAAATTTCATTTGAATTAAAACCGCCGATAACTGTTAAGACAGCCTTAATAGATGTGTCTTGAAAAGCCTGATTAATATCCTCAGCACGTTTTTGAACACTGGAAGATCCGAGCATATCAAAATTTTCATCTGTTGTGTTTTTAGCGAATACAACTTCAAGGCCAAACTCATTCAATCTTTTTGTTGCAATTTTTCGGCAATCTGTGCCCAAAAGTTTTAGGCCTCGGGCAGGGGCAACAATCATCACTTTGTCGCCTTTTTTAAGTTTGTCGGGTGTTATAGACATTTTTATTCTCCTTTATTGTTCTTGATAAACATGCAATGTTGTTACGGGTTTAACATCTGTTTTTTTATAAACGGCTTTTCTAATTTTGCTTTTGATATTATCTAAAGATTGCTGCGTTAGACCATCTTTAGAAAGGATTGTTTCTATTTGCTCTAAAAGGTTGGGTTTTATTTCTTCAATCAGGCTTTTCCAGTCATCGAAAGCAAGAATATCATCTGAAGATATTTGTAAATCAGATATTGTTAGTTGTTTTGAAACAACAAGAGAAGCAAACAAGGTGCCATGATAAGCAATGCGCATACGATTTTTTACAAGCTCAGAATCCAAAGGGACACTTCGCATGTGGTCAACACCTATAACCTGCGTATCAACACTACCTATTTTTTCTATTTGTCCAGCATTAATCCAAAACATTTCTCCCCTTTTTGCACTGCAAACTTTTTTAATGCCACAATTAAGGGCAAAGTTCATATGGGCCTTAATAAAATTCTTATCTCCGTGCACAGGAAAAACAATTGTTGGTTGTAATATTTCGTACATTTTTCTAATTTCATCTTGTGAGCAATGTCCAGAGGTGTGGATATTTTCATCTTGTTCTGTAATAACTGAGACCCCTTCGTCCATGAGTTTTTCTTGCATGCGCTTAATTTTCTCTTCATTTCCAGGAATAATTTTTGAAGAAAACAGAACCGTATCATTAACCCCAAGCTTAATATACTTATTTTCACCATTAGCAATCATACTCAACGCACTTTTATAATTTGCTTGTGATCCTGTACAAATATAAAGAGCATTATCTGATGGTACATCAGCAGCGGTTTCAATGTTATAAATTTCAGGTAAATTTTTAAAATAACCACAATCTTTTGCCAATTTAATATTTTCGCTTAGCGTTTTGCCAACCAAAATGGGTGTTCTGTGACAATGATAAGCTGCCAGAACTAAGCTTTCAAGGCGCATCAGATTGGAGGCAAAGCAAGTGGCCACCAAGCCGCCCTTAACAGAGCCTATCAGTTTAAACAAATTTTGTCTGATTTGAAATTCCGAAGGCTGCTGATGTTCTATTAAAATATTTGTTGAATCGCAAACAAACAAATCTACGCCTTGCTGCCCAATACTGTAGAGCGTTTTTTCATCTGTATGCAACATATCAAGCCTACCGTCGTCAAAACGCCAATCTGTTGCATGAAAGACATTTCCAAATCCCGTTTTTATAAATAAACCACATGTTTCTGGAACGGAGTGTACAAGTTCAACAAATTGAACTTCAAAATTTTGCGTTTTGACACATTCTTGCGGCCGAACTTCATGCAGATCAACGAGATTTGCTATTTTGTATTCTTCTAATCGCTTTTGAATTAGTTTTGAAGCAAAGGCTGTAGCATAAACAGGACATTCCAAAGCTTTCCAAATTTGTGCAATAGCGCCCATATGATCTTCATGAGCATGTGTGATAAACAAGGCCTCCACGTTTTCTTTTTGCGTTTGAAGAAAAGAAGGCGAGGCATAACACATATCCATACTTTTATAGTCGTCGCTTAAAAAGCCATATCCAGCATCAACCACAATCCACTTATCGGCAGCTTTATAGGCATACATATTCATACCGATATCATCAGCACCACCCAAAGGCAAAAAATAAAAACCTTTTTTTTCAGTTATTCTTTGATCCATATAAATCTCCGGCTATAATTTTTTCAATTCCTTTGCTGTTTTTAATAAGCAGTGCTCCGGTTGAATCTAAATCTTTTAAAACACCTTCGACACAATTTTGATTGTTTTTAATACACACTGTTTTATCACGGCAAAAGGCATTGTCAAGCCATAACTTGCGCATAGGTTCAAATCCTCTTTGATGATAGATTTCTTCCAACCCATCAAAGTTTTCTACCAACTTTTGAAGCGCTTCTAAGCGATTGACAGGGATATGACAATCAGCAAGACTGGTTGTTTGATAAATAGGGTTTTCAATTTGAGGCGTAACGGCAATGTTCATACCTATACCCATAATCCAGCAGCCATCATCGGATTTTTCAAATAGAATGCCGCTTATTTTTTTGTTTTCGAGCAAAACATCATTAGGCCATTTGACTTCAACCTTAAAGGAAGGCGCAAAAAATTGAATTGTTTTCATTACTGCCAAAGCACTTAAAATAACATAGTGTCCAATTTTTTGATCTTCAATAAAGAAGGCAAAAGACACAAAAAGATTTCCCAAATGACTTTCCCATTGACGCCCTAATCGTCCTCGTCCTTTTGTTTGTTTTTTCGCGGATACAATGCATTTTTGATTGACTTTTTTAAACAAACTTTTAGCAACATCATTTGTACTTTCTACTTCTTCAAAATCCTGATAAATCCAATGTCCAATTTTTTCCATTTCTAACCTCTAACTCAGAAATTTTAATTCTTGCATTAAAATTTGTGGAGAAATTGTCAAATAAAACATCACAAAAATATAAAGCAAAAGGTAAATATATAAACGAAACTCCACACGATCAAAAGTATTTTCTCGCTTTGCAAAATAAACTGTTTGAATAATTCTTAAATAAGCAGGTAACATCATCAAAAACCCAAAGAGAATGATATAAATAAACCATACAGATTTATAAATTTTTCCCAGCATTAAAAATTGAGCCATAAATCCTCCGAGAGGCGGCAGCTGAGACAAAACAAATAACAGGAGCAATAGCGCAGCTGAAACATACGGCCGCATAGACGCCATACCTGATAAAAAACTTAAATTATTCGGATATTGTCCGTTGATACGAATTGCATAGAAACACAAATATATTCCAAGCATCAAGAACAAAACAACTTGAAGATATAAAAAAACAAACGGACCAATGTCTGTGCGAAAAACAGACAAAGCCAACAAAGAAACCCCTACATGATACAAAAAACTGCACGCAAAAATTTTTCTCAGTAATCGGCTGGCATTAGAACCTATGACTCCTAGAAGAATTGACAACGCTCCAAAACAAATAAAAATATCTTTTAAATGGAGTGCAAAATTTAAAAAAACATTTTCATAGAGCGCAATCAAAACACTCCAGAATGCCAAAATAGGTACAAGCGCAAAATATGTTGCAACAGGTAATTGTGTTAAAGAGACGGCATCTTCATACCAAAAGTGGAAAGGCGCTGAAGCAACAAAGAAAAGCAGGTTACAAAACAAACAAAGCAATACAATTCCTTGCACAAAATTCGACTTTAATTCAACCGCTGCGGCAATGTGAGTATAGCTTAAATCCCAACGCAGATGATAGATAGCAACAGCCAATAAACCCAAAACAACAAGAGAAATCAAACCGTATTTAAAGCTAATTTTGTAAAGGTCTTCACTTGGACGACTTAAGAGCAATAAACAATACTGCAAAAAGATGAGTAAGGCTTCACAAACAAACAATACCCCGAGATTGTTTGTTTTAAGAAGTACATTCAAAACCAATATCAATCCCAGACCAATAATGCAAAAGACAGAAGCTTGACGATCTGGTTTTACAAAGTATTTTGAAGCTAAATTGAGCCAAACAAAGCCCAAAGCAGATGTTAAAGAACTAACAAATGCTGTATATCGATTTGCAACAAAATACAAATCCAAAACACCTTTGTTGTAAAAGAGAAAATTACATAAAATGCTAAACACAATGCTATATTGCGCTATTTTGAAACAGGTCTTGTGCGTTTGATCAATCAAAACCATATTCAGGATAATTACAAGAATACCTATAATTAGAGAGCTTTCTGTTAATGTATATAAAGCATTTTCAAGCATCATCTTTTCCTTTACACAACAAACCAAAGAGGGTGAACAAAAGAAAGCAATAAAACAAGCATAATACATAAACATACAATAAAACTTAGCACATCAATGTCTTTAATTTTAAGAGGGGGAGACAATGAACAATCTTGAGATTTTAAATCATACAAATTCGCAAGCAAACAGCTTGAAACAAGAGCCATTGTTAGTACAACCGCAGTTCCTGCATATAAATGATAATTAAAAATTTCGGAAACAATCATAAAATTATTCCAAAACAAGGCAGAGACAGGTAATCCTATGGCGGCAAGGGTGAATAAAGAATAGCACAAAGAAGTTCTGGGCATATAACATAAGACACCTTTAATTTCCAGATTATTTTTCTCGCTTTCACGGTGGATATGGGCCTGTAAAACAATCAAACAGGAACTCATAAGTAAAAACGAAAATACACAATAGGCAATATTAAGCCGAATAACATCTGTTGGTAAGAAAACTGCAAAAAGGTAAAGAAGCGTATAGACAAAGATATAGTGATGTAATTTTTGCTCTTTAACAGAGGATAGATAACCACCGATTGAGGCAAAAAACATTGTTAAAACACATAAAAACTGAAAAATCGGAGATAAAAGCTGAATTTCGATAGGAATATCTTGAGGCCAATAGCGCATAAAGGCATATATGCCACTCATTGGCAAGATGTTCAATGCAATAAAAGCAAGCGGATTTGAAGTTTTAGCAAGCACTGTTGTCAAGGCGTTATGAAATGGCCAAATGGGCATACGAAGCATGAGAGCAAAAAAAATGCCGCCCCAAATAAAGAGTGATTTTTTATATGAAAGGTGAACCATTGACAAATGCTCAATTAAAACATCTCCTTTTTTTGTGTGCATCATCAAAACAAAGGCAGCCAACAATAAGACAGCCCCTAAAAAATAGTGTACCAAAAGATACGCCAATTTTTTGTTTTCAGATTCGGAAAAAGCAAAGCCTAATAGCATATAGAGAGGAAACAATTGTCCAGCAAAACAGATATAGAAGGATAAAATATCTTGTGCAAAGAAATAACCATTCATAAGGCTCAAATAAAACAGTGAATAGAACAAAATGCCCTTTTGTGAACGGTGTTCTTTTTTGATGCCGAGCACCCCAAGCAAAAGAGCAATCTGAACACCTAAAACAAAAACTAATGTTAAAACATCGGCACCGAATGAAAGGATGACTCTGTCCCACAGAAGATAAGAGAAGGCATATTTTTTTTCCAATGCTGAACTGATTTTAGAAAAAAGGGTCAATAGCAGGCATGTATTTGCTGTTAGTGTCAACAATGCAACATGGCCTGCATTTTTAAAGGTGTAACCATAAGAATCCTTGGCATTTAAAACGAAGAGTCCTCCAAAAACAGGCAAGCACATAATCAGTATAATCAAGGTTTCAATGCTCATAAAACCCTCTCAAAAAAAAGTATGAAAGCCATTAATAGTCCAAAAACCAAGCACAGGAAATAGTAGAAAAGGCCATATCGGCTAAATTTTCGATAACCTCTTATTACAACGGAGTTTGCAGAATTTATGAGAGGAGAAAAGGTTCGCTCCAAAAAAATAAAGTCTGTTAAAATATTGAGCATCACTCCAGCATTTTTGAGTGGCAAAAGAATGCATTTATGATAAAGTGCTGAGAAAAAATCAATATCTTTCATTTCAAATGAAATTCTTTTCCGAATAGCAAAAAGAGGATTAAAAAAATACAGTATAGGTAGGCTACATAAGACCAAACAAGCAGACAGATAATGCTTGCCAAGCTTGTAAGATATAGCAAAGGCGCATAAATTAATTAAAAAAATGATAGCAAAAAGATGGGAATCTTTGGCCTGATTAAAAATATTGCTTTTTGTTTTTGTTAGAAGCTCGCGTATCATACACAAAAAACAAAGCAAAAACAAAGCCGCAAAACCCAAAATCCAGAAAATTGTCTTTTGCGTCAAAAGTTCTCTAATTTGAAGACAAGAAGTAAAAATAAGGTTTAAGAGTGTCAGCACGACACAACTAAATACAAATTTGTTTTTTTGTTCTCTATCTATGATGTCATGCAAATAATAAAAAGAAAGATTAAATAAAAAAGTTAAAATTAAAAGGCAAGAAAAATAAAGATTCCACTGGAAATCTGATCTTTCAATGAGCTTAACTAAAAAAGCCAACAAGAGCATATTAAAGTAGATAAATTTTTCTTTGATTTGTGGACTGAGGATGATACCAAGCCCACCCCATAACATAGTCAAGCCAACCATCACATTAAGCAGAGGGATAAATGATGGCGAGACAACAAGCAAAGGATAAAATTTAACAAACAGAATCAAAGCGGCCATGGGTGTCGAGAGAAAAGGCAAAAGATAAAGATTGTGAAAATTCGCATTTTTCAAATCAAGCCAATAGCCTTGAAAAAAGAAAAAACCTAATTTAATAAAAAGACTAAACATAAGCACGAACATAATAAAATCGCGATGTTTTCCTGTCTCGTAATATTGAGAAATATTACCAACATCTAAGCTCATTAATTTTCCCTCAAGCATGGCAAGTACCAAAAAAAGCCCCATGTCTGCAACTAAATTATATAAGCTAAAGCGCCGTCCGACATTCATATTTTGGACGAAGAGTTGATTAAAAATATCAACAACAAAAACAAAGGTAATGATTTGAATAAAGTTATTGCCGGCGATAAGCAAAATAAATGAGAGCAAGTTCAGAACAAGCAACGCTGAAAAAGTTTTTTTATGAGCCTCATATTTGAAAAACAAATTATTTATTAAAGCAAGTCCCGTCATAACAAAGAAGGGCCAAATTAAGATATAATTTTGTTTTGAGGATACAATGTCTATTTTGATATTTGTATCATAAGACTTGTCTAAAATAAAAGTATGTACCGTATCAAGACCTGTTTTCCAATCAGCTAAAAAGAAGAAAAATATGAGCGAAAAAAACAATGTTATCATCAAAGAGAGCACAAAATCATAACGTCGATTTGTGTGCACAAGCGACAAAAGACCGATTAAAAATAAATATAGAACTGTTTCATTTAACATTTTAACCGTTTCATAAAAAAGAAAGGGTCTAAGACCCTTCAAAAGACTGGAAGGAAAGCCTAATCCATCAAAGATTTAACATCTTTAACGATTCGGACAGCCACTTTATATTCTCTGATAACCTCATCATCATTAATTTCGACAATTTGAAGCTCGGGGACGGATTTTAAAGGGTTGCGAGCACCTTCAGCAATATCATCAAAATAGACCGTGCTCTCATGAGAGCGATAAAGAAGAGCATATTGAGAACCATCATAAACAAACAACGGATTTTCAGCGCCCCCACTACGTTGCTGAAGGATGATTAAAATTTCACCTTTATCGTTTTGCAGAATATCATATCTGCTTTTAGAATCTTCAGAAGCATTATTATCAGCCATTTTAACCTCATTTAAGATTTATAAACACATACCATGAAGCGCATAATAACATATAATTCTTAAGAAATAAACAGCATTTTTATTTTTTTTAACTTTTTTTATTTTTTTTATTGACAGGGCATTTTTTATCTTTTATATATCCACTCATTGAGTAACGGGCTCGTAGCTCAGTCGGTAGAGCATTTGACTTTTAATCAAAGGGTCGTGGGTTCGAATCCCGCCGGGCTCACCAACAAAAAAGGCCACCTGAAAAGGTGGCTTTTTTTGTTGGTAAAGTTGGGATTTGAACCCACGAAGGA
>CADBSM010000049.1 GCA_902797315.1 uncultured Pseudomonadota bacterium
CGGTAAATATAGCATTACCGAGAAGGTTAATGGCTATGCCAGCACATATTACACCTATGGCTCGCATTATGAGAGCTTTACCGGAACTCTCGGCCTCTCATATGCTTGGTAGAAAAAAACAAATGATTGAACAAAAACCACCGAATATCATTCGGTGGTTTTTTTTAAACCCAAAACACAAACATTTTTTCAAAAATCAAGAAAAAAGTTGCTTAACAATCTTCAATGCGCTATATCATTTCTTATGGTAAATGACATCAAAATATATGAAGGGCAAACCCTATCAAGCATACCTTTGAGTTATAATGCTTTTTTACTGGCTGATTTAATAAAGACCAGTGATGATGATGTTTTGTATATTGCCAGCAACTCTACTGAGCTTGAGCAAATAACAGAATCTTTGCATTTTTTATCCCCAACAACAGAGGTTTTATCTTTTCCCGCTTGGGATACCGTACCATTTGACCGCGTTTCTCCAAATGTGAACATTGTGGCAGTGCGCTTAGAAACGCTCTCTAAGCTTTCTAAAAGAAAAGAAAACCAAAAACCGCGTCTTATTGTCGCAAGCGTTGGATCGGCTATTCAAAAATTGCCTCCAAAAAATATATTTTTGAATAGTTCACGTATTTTGAAAACAGGTGACTTGTTTGATTTTAATTCTTTTTTGCATTATGTGTCTATGAACGGCTATACACGAGTTGAACAAGTTCTAGAACCTGCTGAATATGCCATCAGAGGAGACATTATTGATATCTTTCCAAGTTCGTCTCTCAAGCCTTTACGTATTGATCTTTTTGGCGACACAATTGAAACAATACGCCTTTTTGACCCTCTAACACAAAGAACTGTTCAAACAATTCAAGAATATGCTTTTGGGCTTGCAAGTGAGGTTGTTTTAGATGAACATACAATTTCCTCTTTTCGCCAGGCTTACCGCGAGGCTTTTGGCGCAACAGGCATGAAAGATGAAATTTATGAAAGCATATCAAACGGCATAAAATATATCGGATATGAAAATTGGCTGCCTTTCTTTTATCAAGAAGCTTTGCCTTCGCTTTTCGATTATCTACCAAGTGCGTACATTATTTTGAGCCAACACTTTAATGATGCCCTCACGGCTAAGGACGAAAGTATTTTTGATTACTATCAAGAGCGTTTAAATGCACTCAAGCTTAAAACAACTCCTGATGAAATGGTTTATCGTCCTGTTCAAGCTGATTTGATGTATTTGAAAAAATCTGAATTTGAAGAAATCAGCAAAAAAAGACAAGCTATTCATCTTTCAGAGCTGAGCATTCCTGACCAGCCTAATGTCAAAAACTTTAAAATTATTCCTTCACGTGATTTTTCTCATGCTAAAAACATATCGCGTTCGGCCGTTTATGAAGATTTGAAAGATTACCTTTCTTCACAAGCCAAATTACAGCGAATCATTTGCGCAACAAGTGCCGGTGAGCGAGAAAAGTTATATGCACTTTTGAATGAATATGGCATCAAAAACGCTGTTATGGTCGACACTTTTGATCAAGCTTTAAAAGTGAGCTCTTCAAAAAAAATTGCACTTGTTATTCTTGATTTAGAACATGGTTTTAAAACAGATAAACTCTGTGTTGTTTCTGAAACAGATATTTTTGGACAGCGCCAAAACAGACGCGCCCGAAAAATTAAACCGCAGGATTTTATTTCAGATGTCTCAAGCCTCAATGTGGGCGAACTTGTGGTTCATACCGAACATGGTCTCGGCCGCTTTTTGGGTCTTGAAAATATTATGGCTGGCGGTGCGGCGCATGATTGCTTGAAAATTTTATATGCCCATGACGATAAGTTATTTGTTCCGGTTGAAAACATAGAAGTTATTTCACGCTATGGCAGTGAAGATGAAAACATCGCATTAGATACATTGGGTGGAGCAGCCTGGCAAATGAAAAAAGCAAAAGCCAAAGAAAAAATCAAAGAAATGGCCGAAGCTTTGATTAAAGTTGCCGCCGAACGTGAACTCAAAACAACAGATGTCTATTGTCCAAACCAAGGTTTGTATGATGATTTTTGCGCACGCTTTGCCTATCATGAAACTGAAGACCAAAAGAAAGCTATTGTTGATGTCTTAAAAGACTTAAATACTGGCACCCCGATGGATCGACTTGTCTGCGGAGATGTCGGGTTTGGCAAAACTGAGGTCGCCTTGAGGGCTGCCTTTGCAGTTGCAAGTTCAGGTGCTCAGGTAGCCTTAATTGTGCCCACAACTTTACTTGCGCGACAACACTACATTAACTTTAAAACCCGATTTGAAGGTTTTAACATTAAAGTCAAAATGCTCTCCCGCCTCAACAGCGCTAAAGAATCTAAAGAAACGATTGAAGGCTTAAAAAACGGTTCTATCGAAATAGTCATTGGCACGCATGCTTTGCTCTCTGATAACGTCAAATTTTGCAATTTAGGCCTTTTAATCATTGATGAAGAACAGCATTTTGGGGTTGCACACAAAGAAAAGCTAAAAAAACTCAAATCTGATGTACATGTTTTAACTTTAAGTGCGACACCGATTCCACGAACATTACAACTTTCGCTTGCAGGCGTTAAAAGTTTAAGCATTATTGCCACTCCTCCTTTAGACAGACTTGCAGCCCGAACATTTGTTATGCCTTTCGACAAGGTTATGATTAAAGAAGCTATTCTGCGTGAAAAATATCGAGGCGGTCAAACATTTTTTGTTTGTCCTCGTGTCTCAGATATTGATCCTTTGCAAAAGATGCTCAAAGAACTGATCCCTGAAATCAAAATAGCTGTTGCTCACGGACAAATGCGCTCTTCTGATTTAGAAAACATTATGACCAATTTTTCAAACTTAAAATATGATGTTTTGCTGTCAACGACCATTATCGAATCAGGCATTGATATGCCAACCGTCAATACCATGATTATTTATCGTTCAGATATGTTTGGCTTGGCTCAACTTTATCAATTGCGCGGACGCATTGGGCGCTCTAAAATCAGGGGATATTGTTATTTTACCGTGCCTGAAAAGAAAAAGCTTAAACCTGTGGCCTTAAAAAGATTAAATATATTATCAGCTCTTGATACGTTAGGAGCAGGATTTTCGCTTGCTTCACATGACATGGATATTCGTGGTTCAGGAAATGTTTTAGGCTCTGAACAATCAGGACATATTAAAGATGTGGGTGTCGCTCTTTATCATCATATGCTTGAAGAAGAAATTGTGCGTCAAAAAGCAATGATGAATGCTAACCTAACTGATATACAGGACAATACTGACTTTAGCCCTCAGATTATCACCGGCATACCTGTGATGATTCCCGAAACATATGTTAAAGATCTAGGAGTAAGGTTGGGCCTTTACAAACGAATCGGAATGCTCAAAACAACAGAGGAAATTCTTGATATGAAATCAGAACTTGTCGATCGCTTTGGAAAACTGCCCGATGAAGTTGAAAACCTTTTAACAATCATTGAAATTAAGCAACTTTGCTATGCTGCGAAAATTGCTAAGTTGGAGGCCGGCGCTAAAGGCATATTAATTTCATTTCTAAACAACACATTTAAATCTGTTGACAAACTGATAGACCTTGTTAATCGTTCGTTTGGTGTGATTAAAATCAGACCTGATCAAAAGCTTTTGATAGAGGGTGATTTATCAAGCTATCAAAAACGTGTTGAAATTATCAAAAAATATGTTAAACTATTGGGTAGTTTTTAACGAAAGGATGAAACGTGATGGATAAATCTGAGATTAAACTTTATAAAACAGACGATGAAGCCCGAAAAGATTTCCACTCATATGAAAATGATTGGACTTATAATATTTTAGAATATTGCGCAATGCACAAAACAGGGCTTAAATTGGCCGTTGAAGAAGGCGAAAACGGCGATTTGTTTATCACAGCTTCAAATTTTGAAGATTGGGCGCACCATATGTGTCATGATGAAGGACTAACAGGTCGCGAAGTTGCAACATATAAGGTACAACTTTCAAAGCAATTTCAAGTTTTGACCGAAAAAAATGATGAAAAAGCAGGGCTGACCAAGATGTTTTTACCCTATCAGATAAAGGCATCTATCAATTCGAAACATAAAAGTTAATTTTTGATTTTTTTAATCAAATCATTGTAAGCCGTTGTAATTTTCTTAAACTTTTCTTCACAGGATTTGTCCCCTGCGTTCATGTCTGGATGATATTTTCTGGCAAGTTTTTTATATTGCTGTTTTAAGCGATGAGCATTAATTTCTTCAAGAGAGATATCTAAAATTGCTGCACATTTACGATCATATTCATTAAAATAAACCCGCGTTTTCCAAGAACTGTCATCAAAGCGCAAAGAATCACCTAGTTCATCAATAAAATCATAGCCGAACTGATATTTAATTTTAGAAGAAAATCCGCCAAAATGCATTTTTTTCTGTGTTGGTTCTTCAATCGGCTCATCGTAGTAGTTCCATTCAGCATTGTATTGACTAACATGTTTCAAACAAAACCAATAATAATCTTTTAAGGTTTTGTCTTTCGGTGCACGGTATTCTCCTTTTTCCTGACATCCAGGAAAATCGCACACATGAGGTTTACCCTCATTTTGGGGTGCAAAATATTTTCGTGTTTTTCTTTTTTCTGGTTTCATAGTTGTCTTTTTAGTCGATAACAAATCATTTTACAAAGATTTTTTTACTTTTTTTTAAAATTATTATTGACTTTGACATATTTAAACGGTTATAAAGCATAGCAGAATGTTTTTTAGATTAACTTATAAATAGGAAGAATAATATGGCCAATCATAAATCGGCAAAAACGAGAATCGTTAGAAACAACAAGCGTGCCTTAATCAACGGCATGAGAAGAAGCCGCGTCCGCACCTTTGTTAAAAAGGTAGAGGCATTGATAGCTGCCGGCAACAAAGAAGAGGCTTCTGTTGCTTTCAAGGTTGCTGAGTGCGAAATGATGCGCGCTGCTCAGAAAGGTGTTTTTCACAAAAACACAGCATCTCGCACAGTTTCTCGTTTAGCTCAAAAAATTAAAGCTCTTTAGTTTTTATTTTTTTAATCGGAAAAAGCACAAAATTTCAAGTTAGTTGAGGTTTTGTGTTTTTTTATGTGGTGCTATTAACACAAAAATTGCCGACTTATTCAGTCGGCAATTTTCGAATCGAAAGAGAAAACTTAAAGCTTAATATCTTTTTGCCATTTCGGACAATGGAATAGCTTTAATTTTATCTGCTTGACCAGCCGCACCAAAAGCGATATAGCGAGCCTCGCACACTTTTTGCATTTCTTCAATAGCCGGTTTTAAATATTTACGAGGATCAAATTCTTTCGGATTTTCAACGAACAAGCGTCTAATAGCACCGGTAATAGCCATGCGGCAATCTGTGTCAACATTGACTTTTCTTACGCCTGATTTAATACCTCGGACAATTTCTTCAACAGGCACACCATATGTTTGTGTAATAGCACCGCCATAAGCATTAATCAAATCCTGAAGTTCTTGAGGAACAGAAGAAGAACCATGCATAACCATGTGGGTATTAGGTAATTTTTTATGAATTTTTTCAATAACATCGATTGCTAAAATATCGCCATCTGGTTTACGCGTAAATTTATAGGCACCATGCGATGTCCCAACAGCAACAGCCAAAGCATCAACATTTGTTTCAGCCACAAACTGGGCGGCCTCATCAGGATCAGTCACCAGACGTTTTTTATCAATCACACCTTCCGCCCCATGACCATCTTCTTTGTCGCCTTTACCTGTTTCAAGTGAACCAATAACACCTAGCTCCCCTTCAACAGAAGCACCAACAGCATGAGCTCTTGCCACAACTTCCTTTGTAACTTTTACATTATATTCATAAGATGAAGGCGTTTTTCCATCTGCCTCCAAAGAACCATCCATCATCACAGAAGAATAACCATTGACAATGGCGCTCTGACAAATATCAACAGATGAGCCGTGATCTTGGTGAATACAAATAGGAAGCTCAGGAAACATTTCCAGGCCAGCTTGAACCATATGTCTAATCATTGGATCTCCGGCAAATTTGCGAGCACCGGTAGATGTTTGCAAAATAACAGGAGCATTAACTTTTTTAGCGGCTTGTAAAACAGCCAAAACTTGTTCCATATCATTAATGTTAAAAGCAGGAACACCATAACCGTTTTCAGCGGCATGATCCAAAATTTGACGCATTGAGATTAAAGGCATTTGAATAAACTCCTAAAAATTAAAATAAATAAAAACTGCGTTTATCATAAAAAAAAAGCCGAATTTTGCAAGAACAAATATTAAAAATATAAACATTTGTTTTATTTAATCATCAATTTCGCCTTGTCTTTAAGAGATTCGATATCTATACTAAAATCAGATTCAATCCAAACATTTTTTAAACCTGCTAAAATTTCTTTAATATGCGAACAGTCAACCATACCCATTTCAATTAAATCTTTACCATTAAGCGGGAAAGTTGGCACATTAAACTCATCTATTTGGCGGAACAAATTTTTAATATCAAATTCTGTCTCATTTTGAGATACAAGTGCAAATAAAATTTTATCTTTTGTAAATTCTTTACCATGAGAGAAAATCACTTTTTTTAAATAAGGCAAATGATGAAATTGCAGGCTATCAAACGAAAATTTAGCAAAAGAAACAAGACGATTTTTTTCTTCTTTGCTTAAGTGTAAACGAATCGCTAAATTTTCTGCCAAAGAAACATCCGGCTCAAGCAACACAAATAAGCGCCGCATAGGATCTGCCTTGAGCTCGTTAACATAAACCAACTTATCGAGTTTTTGTAAAGCATCTGGATTCAAATGTGAGGGCAGTAAAAAATCTAGTATATCATTTTCTTTCATAATTTGCAGAACCTGAGAGGCTCGAGGTGTCAACAAAAGTTTAAAAAACTCTTCTCGAATCTGCTCCACGGCAACTGTTTTTAATAAATCTTTATTTTCGACACAGGCTTTCAGCGCTTTAAGATCGGGATCTTTTTTTCCAAAAATAGAATAAAACCTAAAAAAGCGCATAATACGAATAGGTTCTTCTTTAATTTTATCGCCAGCCCTTCCAATAAACCGGACAATACCTTGTTCAAGATCTTCAATTCCGTTGTAATAATCAAAAACATTGCCTTTTTCATCAGCATAAACTGCATTAATGGTTAAATCGCGGTTTGAGGCATCAGCATTCCAGTCATCTGTAAATGAAAAATCAGAAATACCGGAAGATGTTGGTTTATAAAGAGAAGAAACTTCCAAAATGCGATTATGAATAACAACACCCGTTTTTGCAAATTTTAAGCCAATCGGTATTGTTTTTAGGCCTTTTTCCTCGCAAGCCTCAACCAATTCATCAGGAGACAAATCTGTTGCCAAATCAAGCTCAAAACCCTTTATGCCGGCAAGGGCATCTCTCACAGCGCCCCCAACAAAGCGCAAAGCGCCTCCATACTCTTTAACAGCATCAAAAAGTTTGAAGATAGCCTCATCTTCAATAATTCGATGTATATTTAAATATTCCGGTCTGATCATTTTTTGACCTTTTCATAAAATCTTTGCTTTCTTTTAACAGTTTCTTATTATAATGCAACCAATATTTTTGATAGTTTGGATAAAAAGGTATTTTAAAATGAAAAAGATTTTGTTTGGTTTAATTTTAGTATGGTCTTTACCTTGTTTTTCAATGGACGCGCCGAAATTAATCGGTGATTATAATGACTGGTCAGCATATACCTTCAAAGAGGGTAATAGTGTGGTTTGCTATATGGCCTCAACCCCCAAAAAAGATGAAGGCTCTTACACCAAACGCGGTGACATCTATGTCATTGTCACCCATCGTCCAAAAGATAAAAGTTTTGATGTTGTCAATTTTGTTGCGGGTTATACATTTAAACCCAATAGTAAGATTGTGGTCAAAATTGGCAAAGAATCCTTTGACAGCTTTTTTACAGAAGATGACAAAGCTTGGACAATAAACGACGCTTCTGATAAAGCGCTTGTTAAAGCCATGTTTCGAGGCGAACGCATGATTGTAGAAGGAACATCAAACCGCGGCACTAAAACCAAAGACACCTATTCTCTTAAAGGATTTGCTAGGGCTTATAAAGCAATCAATGCAAAATGCGGCAAAAAATGATGTCTGATAAAATTGAAATTATTGGTTTATCAAAAAAAGAGCTTGAAGATATTTTAAGCCAAATGGGCGAAAAAAAGTTTCGAGCTAAGCAGATTTGGCAATGGCTTTATTTTAGAGGGGTTCAAAATTTTGATGAAATGACGAATCTTTCTAAAGATTTGAGAGCGACGTTGAAAAATCATTTTATTTTAAATCGCCCGAAAATTATTGCAGAGCAAATTTCGAAAGACAAAACGCACAAATGGCTTCTAGAATTTTCAGACGGAGAGCGTGTTGAGACAGTTTATATACCTGAAGCCGACAGAGGTGCCGTTTGCATTTCCACCCAAGTTGGGTGTGCCATGGGGTGCAAATTTTGCCACACAGGCACACAAACACTGACACGAAACTTAACGGCTGGTGAAATTGTCAGCCAATTTATGGTGGCACGCGACTCATATCATGAATGGCCCAGTCCGACAGATGAAACCCGTTACTTATCCAACATTGTCATCATGGGCATGGGCGAGCCTTTACAAAACAAAGAAAATGTTATTAAGGCATTGAATATTTTATCTGATGGCGATGGCATTGCCATTTCAAGACGCCGTATCACCATGTCAACTTGCGGCATTGTCCCTGAAATTAACGATGTATTAGAAAAGACGGGTGTAAGACTTGCCATTTCGCTTCATGCACCAAACAATACCATTCGAAACACTTTAATGCCCATCAACAAAGTTTATTCGATTGAAAAAATTTTGGAAGCGTGCCAAAAATATCAATCAAAAGACGGAAGCCGCTATGTTACTTTTGAATATTTAATGCTCGATAAAATCAACGATTCGGTTCAGCAGGCACAAGAATTGGTGTCACTGTTGAAAAAATACAAAATTAGAGCAACCTTTAATTTAATTCCATTTAATCCCTGGGAAGGTTCGGCTTTCAAACCAAGCACACATGAGGCGATTAAATCTTTTGCAAATATTTTGCAAAAGGCCGGTTTTGCCTGTCCTGTTAGGGTGGCACGCGGACAAGACATATCTGCTGCATGCGGACAACTCAAATCTAAAACCATCTCTTGAAAAAAACATTCATCAAACTCATATTGTTTTCTATCAATCACTGTGAGAGGAAAGCAAATGAAGATTGTCCAACAAATTTGCAAGCTTAAAAATCATATTGTCTTTAAAATTGACAGACTTGGAAGCTATCTATCACAAGCTCATATCAGTGCAAATATGATCACAGCTCTTGGCGTTTTATTTGCATTACTGGGGCTCAATTTTGCTTCTTTAGGCAATTTTCAGCTAACGCTTTTGTGCTTTATTATCAACCGCCTGTGTGACATTTTAGACGGCGCTATTGCACGTTGCACCCATCAATCACGATTTGGTGCATTTTTTGATATGTGTGCTGATTTAATATCTTATGCACTTTTTGTTTGGGGGTTTATTTTATATGCTCCATCTTCATTTGCTGCAGGCGGCTCTTTCTTGCTTTTAAGCTTTTTTGCCAATGTTGTAACACTTTTAAGTTACGCTATTATTTCAAAGCAAAAATTTTTAGACTTGCATTCTTCCTTAAAACCACTTTATTCTATCAATGTGTTCAATTATACAGATATGTTCTTTGCCGTTTTTTTGATTTGCCTGATACCTCATTGGTTTATCCCAATTTCGATTTTTTTTGGTTTACTCTTAAACGCAAAGTCGCTATTGTTAATTTCAAGAGCTTATTTTGTATTAGATATTGAACAAAAAGGAAAAAATTGAGATACATCTATAGGGTTTATCTGATTTTTATATTGAGTTGTTTTGTATTGTTACAAACAGCCTTTGCTCAGAATTTGTCTTTTGAAAACGAAAAACTAAAGCTTCATCTCGAGACCGACGATACAAGCCAAAATTTTAAAATATTGGCGCACTTTGAACTCAAAAACGACTGGCATATTTCCTGGCAAAATCCTGGAGATGCAGGCGTTGCGCCGGAATTTTATTTTCAAAATAAAAAACTTGATGTTCTAGATCAGAGCATACCTGAACGTTTTTTATACCAAGATTTACTTGAGCAATATGGTTATAGCAAAAACGCCTATTATTTGTTTGAAATTGAACAAAAACAATTACCCGGACAATTGAAGGTTTTATGGACAGCTTGTCAAGATTATTGCGAACCTGAAAGTACTTTTTTTGACATAGGACTAAGCGCAACAGACACCTATAACAAAACTTATCAAATAGCACAAAAAACCTTTCCCGTTCAATCACCAACACCTATAGAAGCAGAAATCAAAGGTGATCTGCTTGTGTTAAAAACAGACGAAACCTTTAATGGCTCTCCTTATTTCATTCCTTTTCAAAAAGATTTATATGCGGCGGACAGCCCTCAGCAAATTGAAAACCTTAAAAATGGCACACACATTACTATTTCAACTCAACCGCTTGAAAAAATACCAAACAAAGGCTTAATTTGGCTGTCAAAAGACGAAGCCTATCAGGTAAAAGTTGTTCCAAAGAGACCTTCTTTGCTTGGTTTATTGTTGTTGGCTTTTTTAGGCGGCATTATCTTAAATTTAATGCCATGTGTTTTCCCCGTCTTAAGCATTAAAGCTATCAACATGGCTCAAAATGCTCAACAAAAAGAGCGTCACATCAAAGCTGCTTTTTCCTATATGTTTGGCGTTTTGGCTTGTTTTGCTTTATTTGCCTCCCTTCTTTACGCATTTAAGGCGGCTGGACATGCATTAGGATGGGGGTTTCAGCTTCAATCGCCCATTTTTGTTGGCACAATGATTATTATTTTTGTCCTTATCTTGCTTTATTTATTTGATATCATCAATATTCGTTTCCCTTTTTTGAGCGCTTTAACAAAAGCATCGTCATTTCATTCTTTTTTAACGGGTTTTTTTGCGGTTTTAATTGCCAGCCCTTGTACCGGACCTTTTATGGGTGCAGCACTAGGGTATGCCCTTATTGAAAACTCAAACTATATTTTCCCGATTTTTTTAAGCTTTGGTTTTGGTTATGCTCTTCCTTTATGCCTCTTAGAACTTTTTCCGAAAATTTTAAGCCGAATAATGCCCAAACCCGGAAAATGGATGCAACACATTAAATTACTTTTATCCGTTCCAATCATATTCACAATTTTTTGGCTGTCTTGGGTACTCTTTCATCAATTATGGCAACCTTCTCAAACAGATATTTTTGAAACTTATCAAGAAGACCTAGTTGAACAAGCCTTAGAAAACGGAGAGTCTGTACTGATTGACTTTACAGCAAAATGGTGTTTAACCTGTCTTTTAAATGAGCGCACAGTTTTCAATTCAAAAAGCTTTCAAACCAAGGTTAAACAAAAAGGCATACGTTTATTTAAGGCTGACTGGACCAACTATGACGAAAAGATTTTTAAGGCTCTTCAAAACTATCAGCGCAGCAGCATTCCTCTATATGTTTATTATCCCAAAGGCAGCAAAGAATATATGATTTTGCCTCAAATTTTAGAGCACGAGACTGTGTTAACCATTATGGACACACAAAACGAGTAAAGCTATTGAAAAGGTCACTAAAGAAATAATTTTTTTATTGGGCGACATATATGTTTTATTCTTTGTATACTTGGCATATATATTGTTTGCAAGAAGCACCCAAATAGGATAAGCGTAAATAATTGCCATGACGTATGCCGGATTGGAGCCCAAAAAGAGACTGTAATTTTTCAAAAAATACATCGACAAGATGATGCAAACAATAGGCAGTGCGGCAAAACGAATGTTCTTTGATTTTAAAACTTCTGACAATGAATTGCCTCCTTTGACAAAGGCAATGGTGTTTATCAAGCCTGCAACAAAAGAAGTTACAAGCGAATAATAGAAAATAGCGCCAAGCAAATTATCTTGACCGATATTCATTAAAACTTTGCAAAGCAAATCAATAATTGTCACAGAAAGCATTGCAGGTAAAAGATATAATAAGGCATAACGGCTGAATTTGTTTTTTCTCAAGCTTAAAACAGAAAAAACAATGCCAAAAATAGAAAGCGTAATTAGAGCAAATTTGAAAGGTGTTTGTATCAAATTGACGAACAAATTTGGGTGAATAATAAACCACATAACGTATCCAAAAAAGACACTGATGGGCTGAATAATGCTTGTTGTTTCAGCACCAAAACGATTGGCAGCATTAAAAAGACGATTATCCAAATAAGCAATAAGCAAGCCCTGAAAAACAGAGATAACATAAAATATCACACTTGGAACAGGTGGAATACAAAAACACAAAGGCAATAAAACAAGAGTTGTTCCGACCCCTCGATAAATCATGACATGTGAGCCTTTAAGCTTAAAAATTTGATTGGCAAAAATGTACATTGCAAATACCAAACTTGCAAAAATAGAAGTCAGCCACCACAGATGAAACATCAGATTGTTCCTTTATTTTTTTAACTCAGCAATATGCTAATCAGAAAAGATAAAAATTTGATTAAAAACACTACTCACTTGCAAGAGACTTTTGGCCATGAAGCGTTAAGGCCTTTTGTTTGGTTAATTGATATTTTGAACTTGTCAAATCAAGGCTTTCATTATATTGTGGTAATCCTTCAATTTTGAGCAAAGAACACAAAAAGTTATAGAGCAAATCATTTGTAAAGACAGCTTTTTGGTTTTGTATAAGTTGATTAAAAATCATTTTATTTTGAGAAATAAATCTGTCAGAAACTTTGATCAAAAACGGAATACGAGCCATAGGGTAGCTGAAGCGAGAACTCTCATGTCCAAGCTTATTGTCAGCATCGTCACCATGATCAGACAAATAAATTAAAGCCATAAAATAAGGATTTTGTTGCATGGTTTCATCTATTTTTTGAAGCACATAGTCCGTGTACAAAATACTGTTATCATAGGCATCAACATGCTTTGATGCGCCCTTTTTAAACAGATTAAATTTTTGAGGATATCTGTCACGATACGCACCATGGCTACCCATTAAGTGGACAACAACCAAAATTTTATCGTTTGTTTTAAGATTTTGGAGAGCTTCAACAACTTTTTCATCGTAATAAGAAGCAGATATTTTATCCCCCGTATTCGAATTGAGCCAAATTTGTTTGTCTGCCGTAGATGAAATAACGGATATGGGCGTCAAAAAAACACTGTCTTTGGGTTGATTGGATATCCAATAAGTTTCAAAGCCTGCGGCTTTAGCGACCTCAATGATTGAATAAGCTTCATCAAATTCAATGTTTTGATATTGGTTAAGAGAACTCAATGCATAGCTTAATGTGGGCACCGTGTGTGTGTGGTTGGAATAAGCGTTTGAAAAAATAATTGTATTCGCATTATTTTTAAGCTGATCAAGCCAAGGTGTGGTTTGTCTGTTGTATCCATAAGCACTCATATGATCACGTGTGGCAGATTCTCCGACAACTAAAACATAGAGACCCTTTTGAGATGATTGCAGCCCATTTGCCATAAGTTCATGCATTTTTTTAAAGCGTAAATCCTTATTTTTGTGATAAGCCTGAAAATTTTTCAGCGTTTCGAAGGTGTTGTAGGCTATATTAAAAGAAAAATGCACATTTGTTTTCGGTATAATTTTTAAACCAACCCACATCAAGAATAGAAAGGCTGCAAACAAAAGAATTTTGTTGATATTTTCTTTTGAATCCATGTGATAAAAGAAAACGCAAAAAGCTGCCGCAAGCGCCAACATAAGCGCAATTAAAATACCCCACAGCCAAAGATTTTGATCAGACAAATAAGCTAAAACTTCACCTGCATTTGTTTGAAAAAGAGTGAGCAAAATTTCATCTGAAAAAACAGCATTGTTAACGATAAAATAGCCAACCATAACAAATCCCAAAAGCATAAAGATTCCACTCAAAAAAGCTAATAGGATTTTTAAAATTTGCTTTAATCTGCGTTTTTTAAAGGAATTCAAAGCACATTGAAAGGTTAAAAGAAGTCCGCAAGCAAAGGTTGAAAAACAAAGGCTGTGCACAATTTCGCGTTCTGACAAAATCATACCGGCAAAGCGTTTGATGAATGCCCCAAGCATATATGTAGTGCTTAACAACACAAAAAAGAACAAAGCTTTTCGGTTAAAATGATAAAGCGCTTGACTCAAAACAAAGACAAAGCCAAAAACAGCAACATATCCCCAATCTTCGCTTAAAAGAAGTTTCTCTGTTGAAAGTGTTCTTAAAACAAGCGTTCCAAGAACAAAAGAAACAAAATAAAAAAAAGCTAAAAGCCATAAACGTTTTTGAAATTGCAACAACATTTTTTTCTTCCCTTTTGCTGTTTATATAAGATGGCATAGAATATGTAAAGACAAATATATCTTTTATAAAAAGCAAAAAATTCTTTACTTACTATTTTAAAATCTATAAATTATGAGTGAGATGTAAGTGTTTCTTGCATCGAGTTCCTCAAATGAGGGACGGGGCTTTCGAAGGCTCTCATTACCTACGGTGAAGGATGACATCGTTATGCACGCACGTGCTTTTAAAAAGCACGGCACAAATTATCCCCCGGCACAAAAGGTCGGGGAGCTTGTTGCGTATGTACAAGAATTTATATTCTAAAGGCACAGGAGTCATTTTAGGTAATGTGATTTTCGAACTTCCCGACCGCTCTGTTTGAAAGGGCGGTTTAGTTTTTGTTCAACTTTAGCTGGGAGCTTTTCTGATAATGAAATATTTTAACTCAATCAAACGCTTTTTTATATATTTCATACTTTTTGATTTTATGTGTTTTTTGCTTCGTTTATTTTCAAATACAGAAGCGTATGATTTTTCAATGTGGCAAGGCTATCAAATTCCTGCAAGTTTTATTTTTGCCACGGTCTGTTTTCTATATAACTATCATCTTAAAAACACTTTAATTTGCCTTAGTGTTGTCTTTTTATGGGTGTTATCTTCACTATGTAAACTCAAAGTTGGGGCTATATTATCCGAACGTGAAATTATTCAATTAATCAGTTTAAGCACTATCATTTATGCTTTAACAGCAAGTTTAATATATGCTGTTTTAGGTTATTTCCCAAAGCGGCTTAGCGCTTTTTTAAAAGCTCTCTTGCTTTTAATTTTTTCTTGTTTTTCTCTAATTCCTCTGCTTGGATTAGGATATTTTGTTGCAAGCGGAGGACACTTAATTTCAAGCCATATTTTATTAGCGCTTTTTCAAACAAATTTCAGTGAAGCAAAATCCTATCTGTCGGAACAAAATCTTATTCTTTGGTTTTGGGGATTCTTTCTCATCCCCTCAGTTATTGTATCTTTAATATACAGTATTAACACATTAAAAATTGAAAAAAAACATTTCAAAAAATGCATCATTTCAATTTTTTTATCTCTTGTTTTTATGCTTCTGCTTGTTCCTAAAACAAGTGTTTCTACTATTGTTCAAATGTTGATAAGTACATACAAAACATTGCAGGAGTATAAAACTTTCAATGCTGTTATTGTTCAACGTAAAAATATTTTAGAAAAATTGAATGTATCACATCTAAGAAATTTAGAAAAACAATTGCATGTTCTGGTTATCGGCGAATCCACAGTTAAAGATCATATGTCTGCATATGGATATACAAAAAAGAATACACCTTGGCTAAGTAGTAAAATTAAAAACGATAACAATACAATCATTTTCAAAAACGTTTACTCAAATAACATTCTGACCACAATGTCAATTCAATACGCTTTAACAGAGCAAAATCAATTCCGAAAGATAGCGCTTGCAGAATCATATACAATTTTTGATATAGCTAACTCTGCCGGATTCGAAACCTATTGGATTTCCAATCAGGAGCAATTCGGTTTATACTCTTCCCCTATAAAACCTATTGCCTATACCGCAAAAAATACAATTTTTATCAATGATCATACAAGCAAAAGAGGGCTTTCAACATATTACGATGAGGAGTTAGTAAAATATTTTCCAAATATTTTAAATCGAAAAGCTTTTATCATTTTTCATCTTATGGGTTGCCATAGCGTTTATCGAGACAGGTTCCCTTCGTCATTTAAAACTTTTAAAAATGAAAAAAACGACAAGATTGCAGAATATGACAACTGCGTTTTATACAATGATTATGTTCTGTCTTTGTTGTACCAAAAAACACAACAAAATCCGAATTTTTCTTCCTTTGTTTACATTTCAGATCACGGTGAGGAGGTCGAAAAGGGTTATGCTCACGATATTTCAAAATTTACTTGGCATATGCCTCGCATTCCTTTTTTTATGATTTTTTCACAAAAATATGCAACTGAAAATTCAAACATGATTAAAACGCTAAAAAATCATATGCACAGCTATTGGACAAGCGATTTTCTTTATGAAGTAATGATTTCAATTTTGGGATTAAAAAATGTGCCAAACTATCAAGAAAAATTTGATTTGTCATCATCAAATTATCATCTCAAAAAAGAAGACCTCACAATCATTGATGGATTATATCATATTACGGATGATTCGCTTGAATAAAATAATATCCTTATTTAGACTCGTCTTTATATAAAAGCTTGAGCTCATAAATTTTATCCAAAGCTTCTCGAGGTGTTAAATTATCCGGATTTAACGCCTCAAGTGCTGCCATTAAAGGCGTTTGTTTTTCCTGTTCTTCCTCTTGATGCAATGCAGCAAAAAGTGGCAAATCATTTTCTATGGAAACAATTTTTTGATTGTTCGGGTTTTTTTCGAGTGTTTTCAAAACTTGCTCAGCACGTTTAACAACAGTTTTAGGTAAACCTGCAAGCTTTGCCACATGTACACCGTAAGATCTGTCTGCTGTGCCTTCCATCACTTCATGCATAAAAATAACCGTACCATTATATTCCTTAATTTTCATTGCGTGCAAGCTAAGCGATTTAAGTTTTTCGGACAATACCGTCAATTCGTGGTAGTGTGTTGCAAACAAAGCGCGGCATTTATTAATTTCATGCAGATATTCGGCCACAGCCCATGCAATAGACAAGCCGTCATAAGTAGCTGTTCCTCTTCCGATTTCATCTAAAATGACAAACGATCTTTTGGTTGACTGGTTTAAAATAGCGGCCGTTTCAACCATTTCCACCATAAAAGTTGAACGTCCTTGAGATAAATCATCTGATGCGCCAACTCTTGAAAAAAGCTTATCAACAAGCCCAATATGTGCAAAAGATGCCGGCACATAACACCCCATTTGCGCCATAATAACAATCAAAGCATTTTGTCTTAAAAACGTTGATTTACCTGCCATATTCGGACCTGTTAAAAGCCACAATCTATTGTTGTCGATATCAAGTTTGCAATTATTACCCACAAAAGAATTTTCATGATTTTTCAGCAATGCCTCTTCAACAACGGGGTGTCTCCCCTCTTTCACATCAAATTCAAAAGAATCATCAACTATAGGGCGCACATAATTTCGTTGAACAGAAATATGTGCCACTGCAGACGCAATATCAAGCTCTGCGATGCAATATGATGTTTGAGAAATGTTGTTTGCCTGACTTAAAATTTTTGCAACCAAATCATTATAAATTTGAATTTCAAGGGCTAAAATTTTGTCTTTTGAGGTGTTGATTTTTTGTTCAAGTTCTGAAAGCTCAATTGTTGTAAAACGCATAGCGTTTAAAACTGTTTGACGATGAATAAATTTTGGGTTTTGCACTAAGATATCGGCAAATTTATTTGGCACCTCAACATAATATCCAATCATGTTGTTATATTTAATTTTTAGGTTGGAAACATTAAGCTCTTTGGAATAAGCTTGTTCCATCTCAAGAATAGCTGATGATTGATTGTTAGAAAAAGCGCGATACTGATCTAAAACAGTATCATAACCATCTTTAATAAAATCCCCAGATTGAGGTTTGGTGGCAATATTGAGCGGATCATCTATCAAAGCCCGCTCCAACGCATCAACCAAATCACTAAAATTATTCATTTGATCCAAAATATTTTTAATATCTTCCGGAACATCAGTCACCAGAGTGTGATACGCCCCCAAATGATATATCATATTCCTTATTTTTGGACCGCACGCTAAACTTATTTTAAGCGCCAATAAATCTTTTGGACCACCTCGGTTCATCGACAGTCGTGTCACGATTCGCTCCATATCACTGATATTTTTTAAAACAAGGCGCAAATCTTTTCGAAGTTCATCTACTTTAACGAAGAAATCAACACAATTCAAGCGGCTGTTAATTTCGCCGGGACAAAGAGAAGGGTACAAAAGCCGTTGTTTAAAAAGCCGTGCACCGGCAGAAGTAATCGTACAATCAATGGTATCAAATAACGACCCTTTCGTATTTTTAGAATCGCTTAAAAGCTCTAAATTTTTGCGTGTTGAAACATCTATTTCCAAACAATCATTACTGTTTTGCCGAATAGGATTTTTAATACGAGGCATCACACCTTTTTGGGTTGTTTCGATATATTCCAAAATAATTCCTGCCGCGGATATTTCAGCATCCTCAAACGAACCGAAAGCATCAAGGGTTTCAATATGAAAAGCTTTTTTAATACGGATCTTTGCGTTTTCAACACTAAAACGTTCTTTAGGTAAAACCGTTCGCCTGTCCTGATATAGATTTAAAATACGCAAGATATCCGAGAACAAAAGTAAATCATCAGAAACAATGATTTCGCTTGGGTTGACTTTTGAAAGCACATTATTAATATCTGTGGCAAAGGAGTAAAAATCAGAATCTTTAATCTTGGTATAAAACTCACCAGTTGATAAATCAATCCACGCAAATCCTAGGGAATTTTCTAGTTTTACAAGACTTAAAAGATAGTTGTTTTCACGTGCCTCCAATAAGTTGTCTTCAGTTAAAGTACCGGCTGTGACAATACGAACAACCTCTCTTAAAACCAAAGCTCTACCACGTTTTTTTGCCTCCTCAGGTGTTTCCATTTGTTCACAAATAGCCACTTTAAAACCCTGTTTAATAAGGCGAGACAAATAGTTTTCATAAGCGTGGAAAGGCACGCCGCACATAGGAATATCTTTGCCCTGATATGTTCCTTTTTTGGTTAGAACGAGATCGAGTGCCTTAGAGGCAACATACGCATCATCAAAAAAAAGCTCATAAAAATCACCAACACGATAAAACAGCAAATACTCTTTGTATTGTGCTTTAATATCAAGATATTGTTTAACCGAGGGTGTTGCTTCTGTCTGTTTTTTAACCATGTCTTTTTACGTTCTATTTTTAAATGAATTTAAACTTATTGTATATTAAACTATTTTCCGCGAGAGTCTACAATTTTTTTGCTTAGCACAAACGGAGAAAATGATGTTTTTTAAGAAAATCAGCGATTTACGAGGTGAACAAAACTCAAGTTTTTCAGCACGGGTTTTATTACTTTCTTTTCCGTCTGCAATTGTATTTATTGTATTGGCATCGCTTTCGTTTCTTTCACCGATGGCTGCCATATTGTCTTATGCAATCATTGTAGTTTTTAATATGTTTTTTTTATCATCTATCACGATTGATTTAAAACGGCTAAAAAAATATATCAATACTTTAGCCGAAGGAAATCTTTCTGATGTTAATTTGAGCGAAGAAGAAGCTCATGAAATTGCAGAAGCCATCAATTCGATGCACAGATTTTGGGTGGCAAAAACAGATGCTCTCGAGGCTCAAGTTATGTCTGATGCTGCCATTTTGGACACGCTTCCCGACCCTATTTTAATGATCGACAGATCAGGCAATATTTTAGGTGCAAATTTATCAGCTCGCCATCTTTTAGGCGACACGGTAACAGATCAAAATATTGAAACAGTCTTCACTTCAAACAATTTTATCAATGCCGTTAGCAAAGTTTTAAAAAAAGAGAGCGAGTCTGAAAACCTATTTTTTTATATGCAAAATCCTGCCAACAAAAAGATATATGCCCATATCAAACAACTTCCTTGGTTTTCGAAAGGAAGAGCCGTTGCTGTCATTTCGCTTTATGATTTAACAAAGGCTCTAAAACTTGAAAAAATGCAATCAGATTTTGTGGCAAATGCCAGCCATGAACTTCGGACACCCTTATCTGTCATATCTGGTTTTATTGAAACTCTTCAGACTTCAGCTAAAAACGACCCAGATGCAAGAGATCAGTTTTTAAAAATTATGGCAGATCAGGCATCTTTTATGTCTGCTTTAATTGAAAATTTGTTATCTCTTTCAAAGATTGAGCTGTCTCAAGATGAAAAGCCTCAAGAAAAAATAAATATTATCAACGTGGTGGAAGAAGTTTGCGCCAGTTTGGAGCACAAAGCTTCAGAACGCCAGATGCATATCGTTTTAAACAAAGAAACCAAAATTCCAAAAATAACGGCTGACGCACAACAAGTTAAACAGCTGTTTCAAAATTTAATTGACAACGCCATCAAATATGGTTTAAGCGGCGGCGATGTCAATATTCAAATTAAGAAAGTAGATCATATTCCGCCTTCAAAGTCTTTTCGCGTTGAAAACGGAGAGGCGGTGGCCATATCCGTCAACAACAAGGGATCTCAGATCAGCATCGAAAATTTATCACGTTTAACCGAACGTTTTTACCGCATGCAAGAGCACAAAAATTTAAACATCAAAGGAACAGGCTTAGGCTTATCAATTGCCAAACAAATCATTATGCGTCATCGTGGTAATTTAACTGTTTCTTCAAGCGCTCATAATGGTACAACCTTTACGGTTTACTTGCCTTTAAGTTTGAAAGAGTAGCGTATGATATCTGTCAACAGCCGACAAATTTGGCGCATTAGTTTTCCCATTTTAATCAGCCTGTTAATCACCCAGTTTATCGGTATAACTGATGTTGTTTTTTTAGGACATCTTGATACAATTTCTTTAGGAGCAGCCGGATTAGGGGCAACATATTACTTTGCATTTTTTATGATTATTTCTGGTTTTTCTTTCGGTGCTCAAATTATAATGTCACACCGAAACGGTGAACAAAATTACCACAAAATTGGTGCTGTTTTTTATCAATGTTTTGTGTTTTTACTTGTGTTATCTTTTGTTCTAGTTATTTTTTCAATATTTTGTTCACCTTATATTCTCAAACTTTTAATCAAAGATACGAATGTTTTTTTAAAGTGTGTCAGTTACCTTCAATATCGTATTTTAGGCCTTTTTGCCGCTTCAATCATTGTGATGTTTCGCTCATTTTTTGTGAGCTTGACGAAAACTTTTGTTTTGCAAATCAGTTCTTTTGTGATGCTTTTTTCAAACATCTTATTAAACTACGCCCTTATTTTTGGACATTTTGGGTTTGAGCCATTAGGCATAAAAGGTGCTGCCATCGCTTCGGTAAGTTCAGAAGTTTGTGCGGCTTTGGTTTTTATTTTTTATTTGATTAAAACAACCAATATCACAAAATATGCTTTTAACCATTTTGTATATCACGATTTTAAACTTTTAGCTTCTGTTTTTAAGATATCCTTTTGGACGATGTTACAACAATTTATTTCTGTTTCGACATGGTTCATATTTTTTATTGCCGTTGAACATTTGGGCAGCACTGAGCTGGCCGTATCTAATATCTTAAAAAATTCTGCCGGTATACCATGGACAATTATTGTTGCGTTTGGCGCAACCTCTTCAACCTTGACAGGAAATTTAATCGGCGAAGGAAACTCTGACAAGGTCATATCGACAAACAAAAAAGTTATTCAAATCAACACATGGACTGTTGTGCTTTTGCTTGTGATATTTTCAATATTTTGTCAGCCTATTTTAAGCATTTATACAAATGATTCTTTTTTAAGGCAACAGGCCATTTTGCCGTACATGACGGCTCTTTTATGTTACATTCCCTTGTTTTCAGGATGGATATGGTTTCAAGCCGTTTCTGCAACAGGAAACACAAGATATATGATGCTGATAGAGCTTGTGGCAACGATTTTTTATTTACTTTTTATTTGTTTTTTTGTGTTTTATCTTCGCACACCTCTTTATATTGCAATGCTTTCAGATGGCGTATATAATTTAGTTATTTTCATCATGGCTTATCGCTTTATGTACCATTTAAAATGGCAAAATAAGATTGTTTAGTTCTCTAAAAAATAAAACACCCCAAAAGCAAGGGCGGCCCCTTTATGGCTGCAGGTCGTGGACAGTGACGCAACTTTTACAGCAACATCGAAAAGAAGTAATTGCAATTAAAGAACAGATTCGGTATGTGAAGGAAAGACTTATAAAAAAAATGCCCCATCGATAGAGTGGGGCAATAAACATACTAAAGAAAAAGCATCATTTAGTTTATTTCTGTTTTTTTAAGAAGCTTTCCAATTTTTTTATAGCAGGAGTAATTGATGCCTCAGCCTGCATTTGATACTCTTTATCTCTGATTCGACGATGCTCCCTCTGAAACTTTTTAAATTCAATATTAACAGAATCCCAAATAGGTCCATAACCTGAATTTCCAAAGAGAATCTTGTCAGGTGTTTTTTCACCGAAGTAGCGATCAATATATGCGGATTCTAACACACTACCTTTTTCATCCTTTAAGTCTGCACACCACTCGGTAGGGGATATACCATCAGAATCATCATATGGTTTAGAATAAAATTCGACAGACCATCTCTTCCCTGTTTTCTTATTAATAACATTGAGTTTATCAGGATAAAAATCTTTTCTGACATCTCCTTCGACACTTATTTCCAAAAGTGCTTTGGCATATATTTTGTTTTTTAGCTTGAGTATTTTATCTGAAACATTCATTATTTTCTCCTTTTGTAAATTCATTTACTATCCAGAAGCGCTTCTTATAACTCCAGTTTACCCCCCCGATTTTTTGTCAAGTATTTTTTCTAAAAAAACGAATTTTTATTTTCAAAGCAAAATGTCATGCCTATTTTTCGGTTTTTTCGAAAAATTCAAGGCATCTACGAATTAATTTAAAATATTGCGCTTCGCAAAGATGAGATTCCCTGAGCACCTGACACACCGCGCAGGTGCAGGAATGACAATATATAACAAAAAACACCCTTTCGGGTGTTCATGTTGGCTGCTTCACCTGGACTGGGCTGCGGCTTAAAAAAAGCCTTGCCCGATCTCATCGTTTGCAGACTAATGCCTGCAAACACTTCGATTCCGAATTGGTTCTTCCATAAAGATAAAGCAGCCAACAAAAAACACCCTTTCGGGTGTTCATGTTGGCTGCTTCACCTGGACTCGAACCAAGATTGACGGAGTCAGAATCCGCTGTCCTACCATTCGACGATGAAGCAATTAATGTCTAAATCTCGTAGAAGCTCTATACGACTTTTTTTTCTTACTGTCAAATATTTTTTAA
>CADBSM010000050.1 GCA_902797315.1 uncultured Pseudomonadota bacterium
AATGGCTATGCCAGCACATATTACACCTATGGCGCACATTATGAGAGCTTTACCGGAACCATCGGCCTCTCATATGCTTGGTAGAAAAAAACAAGTATAAACAAATAGAGCCTCTTTTGAAAAAAAAGAGGCTCTATTTGTTTATAAGGCTGATATCTTTAAATCATTTCTTTCATTAAAGCATTCAACAATCTGACGCCAAATCCAGTTGCTCCTTTGGGAGTTAGGGCTTTGCCTTTTATTTCTTTATCCATACCGGCAATATCGAGATGTGCCCATTTGACATCTTTTTGGATAAAGCGTTGTAAGAAACATGCTGCAGTGATTGATCCGGCATTGCGTGATTCGCTGATGTTTTTCATATCAGCTATATCCGAATCCATCATTTTATTATAGTTTTCTGTTATGGGAAGTTGCCATACAAGTTCGCCGGAAATTTCACCTGCTTTTTTAATTTGATCAATTAATGATTGACTGTTGCCCATGACACCTGCCATTTCTGTTCCAAGAGCTACCATAATGGCACCGGTTAATGTCGCAATATCAATAATCTTTTTAACCTTATATGCAGATTGAGCATACCATAGACAATCGGCAAGAACCAAACGTCCTTCAGCATCTGTATTTAAAATTTCAACAGTTTGAGAAGACATTGATTTGACGACATCTCCGGGACGTATCGCAGAACCAGAAGGCATGTTTTCAACAAGGCCGACAATTCCAATGGCGTTGATAGGTAATTTTTGAAGAGCCATTGCTTTGAGTGTGCCCACAACAGCAGCGGCGCCTGCCATATCTTGTTTCATATCCCACATGCCGTTTGCCGGTTTGATGGAAATACCTCCGCTGTCAAATGTAACCCCTTTGCCGACAAGACCTATTTGATAATCATCTTGTTTTGTCTTGCCTCGCCACTTAATCACAGCGACATAAGGCTTATTAACAGATCCTTGTGCTACAGCGAGGGCTAAGTTGAATTGTCTCTTTTTCATCTCTTGTTCATCTAAGAGTTCGACATCTAAACCAAGATATTCTAAGCGCTTGATATCTTTGGCAAAAATTTCAGGTGTCATATTATTGGAAGGTTCATTGATTAAATCTCTCGCATAACGCACACCTGTTGCAATTGCTGAATAATTCGAAAATTCTTGGGCATTAAGTTTGTTGTATGGTGTTTTAAAGTACACCTTTTCAAGTTTTGGAAAATCGTCTTTTTTCAGATTTGTGCGATACTTATCAAAGCGATAAGAAGCCAGTTCTATGCCTAATGCAAGATCATAAGCAGTTGTTTTTTCAAAACCTTTATCAATATAAATAAAGGTTTCAGTATTTGTCTTGATGTGTTGATAAATTTTGGCACCAAGTAGTTGCTTGTTCACAGGTGTTGTCTTTGTATCTGAAATAATAAGAAGGATTTTATGTTTATCGTTTTCAAACGAGACAAATGCTTCTTTTTTATTTTCTATTTTTTTTAATTTAATGTTCAAAAGCTTTTTTTCGTCTTCAGACAAAATTGCCTTCAGCTCATTTAAGTTTTCTTTTTTGCGTGTTAAAACAACCAAATGATTTTTTTTGGAAATTCTTTTGCTTTCAAATAGATATTCGACCATGTTTTTCTCCGTTATTAAATGTTTTTCAAGATTATGATGGAAAATATCTAAAAATTTGTTACTTTTGACGTAAAAAGAGCTTGCATTTGAAAGATAGTTATTTTATCTTTAGACAAAAGAGACTTTGTGAAAGAAAATTTGATGGCATCAAAGGGCAGCAAATACGCACGAAAACATTTTGTGGAAGAAGAGCAAGACAGAATCGAAAAGGAAATTGAAGAAAAGCCTTTTCTTAAGGTGATTTATGATGACACTTATTTTCTTAAAGCTTTTCATTCATTGCCTTTAGCCGAATCTTTTAAAGCTTATGAACTTTTGGTTGAACTTGCTCAAGAAAAAAATGAAAATAAGCAAAGTCAAACAGATGCAGCCTTCAAGCTTGACGCTATCAATAAGAGTATGGGATTAAAAATTGTTGAAAGAGAAGGCCTCTTTCTTTCTAAGGAAGAAAGATTGATTATCCGCATGGATTTTTATGGCAGGATTGATCGTCTTGATCCTCGTCAGCGAAATGTTAAATTAAGCGCTTATTATCGTGAATTGATGGCAAATCCTTTAAAAAAACGCCCTAGAACAGAAGATTATGACTTTTCATCTTCCCCTTCGTGGAAGCTTTATGCACGTTTTCAAAGTTTTCGAAATATTGAAAAAAAATTGAAGAGGTTTCTGGTTAAACACAAAATTAGCCCTGAAATTTTAAAGGTTATGACACCTCGTGATTTTTCTGATTTAATCGTGCAGACCTTTCAAACAAGTCAAAAAGAGTATAAAGTCGTCTTTTCAAAACCTGAAAGCATGAAAGATGAGTTTGTAAAAGCAGTTTCAAGGTTGCATGGTGATCAAATCGCAGAAATATGGCGCAAACAAGGCTATGACGAACGCTTTATTCAATCAAAGCTCAATGCAATGCGCTCTTTTGGAGCAACTAATTCAAATAAGCTTGTTATTACTGAAATTTATTTTACACCGCGCGTGCTGGCAGATTTGAAAAAAGCACATATTGATTGTTCTTCTTTCAAAATTGGAGATAAAATTCCTTTAGCTTTCATCAACAAAATGATAGAAGATAAAAAAGGAGATTTACTTGTTGCTCGTGATGCCAAAGGACACAAGCTTTCAGGATCAGACTTCCCATCATTTGATGTTCATCATAAACACGCCATTGGAGAAGGTGCTGATGTGCCCAATATTGCTTATATCAATTATAAAAACAATTTGTGTTTGGTTGAAACAAATATTCATCAAAAAATACTTCATCGCAATGATAAAACAGCAGATGGCAAAAGAGACACCTATTCAAGGCGTACGGAATTTATTGATGATTATGTTTGTTTTATGTCCGGTTTAGAAAAAGAACATCAAATCAGTTATGATTTTAATCAAGGAAAAGAACGCACAAAACGAATGCTTAAAGATGACAGATATAATGTGACTTATGAAAAGTGTATGCAAGAGCTGGAGCAAAACCAAAAAGATTATAAAGTAAAACATTACGGAAAGTTTGATGTTGCTGAAGAAGCAAGGAGAAT
>CADBSM010000051.1 GCA_902797315.1 uncultured Pseudomonadota bacterium
AGAATTGTGTCCTTCTTTTGATAAGGATTTGTATTTAGCAGGCGCTTTAACTCCTGTGTTTTTTGGTAGTGCAATTAATAATTTTGGTGTTCATGAAATTTTAAAAGGCTTGCACACCATTGCCCCAACCCCTCGTCCTCAAAAAGCGCTAGAGCGTGAAGTTACGGCAGACGAATCTAAAGTTACGGGATTTGTTTTCAAAATTCAAGCAAATATGGATCCGAAACATCGGGACAGAATCGCTTTTATGCGTTTGTGTAGCGGTCATTTTAAACGAGGTATGACCCTTAAACAGATACGCACAGGAAAAGAGATAAAAGTGGCCACACCTGTTATGTTTTTAGCTCAGGAACGAGAACTTGCACAAGATGCCTTTGCCGGTGATATTATTGGCATTCCAAACCACGGAACACTTCGCATCGGCGACACGTTGAGTGAGGGAGAAATGCTTCATTTTACAGGTATACCTTCATTTGCACCAGAACTCTTAAAATCTGTTCGTGCGACAGATCCTTTAAAATCAAAACATCTTGCTAATGCTCTTTCTCAAATAGCAGAAGAAGGTGGAGCCAGCATTTTTAAGCCGATGGTTGGCTCTGAATGGGTTGTTGGGGTTGTCGGTGCTTTGCAATTTGAGGTAATGGCTGACCGAATCCGCACAGAATTTAACATTCCAGTCATATTTGAACCGACACAATATTACACGGCGCGTTGGATTAAAGGACAAAACAAAGAAGATGAGCAAAAATTTTTAGATTTCAATAAACTTAATATTGCTCATGATCACAATGGAGACATTGTCTTTTTAGCTCGAAATGCATGGCACTTAAACAAAACAGCTGAAGATTTTCCCAATATTCAATTTTTGAAAACCAAAGAGCAGTCTTTTTAAAAATAAAAACAGAAAAGCACAAAAGATGTCAATACGTTTACAGTGTATTCAAATTTTAAAAAAAATACTGGAAGATGGCGTTTTTTTTAACAGCCTCAAGGAACAAATTGCGAATAAAGATAAACCGTTTGCCAATCATCTGATACTCACATCATTGCGCCGAAAATCTGTTATTGATGAAACGCTTGAAAAATATCTTAAAAAGCCCATAGCAAAAAAAGACAGTATTTTGAAATATATTTTGCTTTTGGGCGCAACAGAACTTTTATATTGTGACACACCAAATTATGCCGTTATCAATGAATATGTCGACATTGCTAAAAGACAAAGTGGTAAATTTTCTTCAGGTATGATTAATGCTATTTTGCATAAAATTTTACTTGAAAAGCCTAACATATCAAATAGGGTCACATTTCCGAAGAATTTTTTGAAAATTTTAAGCCAAGATTATACCGCCGATCAAATTCAAAAAATGGAATCAATGCTCTTAATAGAGCCCCCGTTAGACTTGACAGCAAAAAACGATGCCTCTTTTGTGTCTGAACAAACAGGTGGTGATTTGTTTGAAAACGGCACGATTAGATTAAATCTGCACAACAAATCGGTTAATACCATCAGCGGATATGACGAAGGTTCTTGGTGGGTTCAAGACATTTCAGCCTCTCTTCCCATATCTTCTTTTTTATCTTTGAAAAACAAAAAAGTTTTAGATGTTTGCGCAGCCCCCGGCGGCAAAACGGCACAACTTCTTTCGAAAGGAGCTTATGTCACAGCTCTTGATATTTCTGAAGATCGCTTAAAAAGACTCACAAAGAATATACATCGCTTAAATTTAGAAAAAAACCTACAAACAATTGCCATCAATGCTTTAGATTTTTTAGCCAAACAAAATCAAATTTTTGACATCGTTCTGCTTGACGCACCATGCTCTGCAACAGGAACTTTTCGGCGGCATCCAGAAGTTTTACATCTTAAAACTGTGGAAGATGTTAAACAACAAAGTTTGCTTCAAAAGCAGCTTCTAGAAGCGGCATCATCGCATATCGTTCAAGACGGATTGCTCATTTATTGCACCTGCTCTTTGGCAAAAACCGAAAGCGAAAATCAAATTAATAATTTTTTAGAAAGACACAAAAATTTTGAATTAATTTCTTTTTCTGATGATTTGTTTTTTTATCCAAATGCAAAAAAAATCGATGCTGAAATTTTTGATAAAAAATTTTTAAGAACTTTACCTTATCATTTAAAGCAATATGGTGGTATGGACGGTTTTTTTGCAGCCATCTTAAAACGAACAAGTTAGGAGAAAAACATGCTAACGCTCGGAATTGCACTTATTTTATCGGCAACAATTTTTTATGTTGCGAATTGGAGCATCATTCATTTTTTTTACAAAAAAAATTTGGTTTCAGCGCTTTATCAGCTTAAGAATGATATGTACATACACTTGTTGGCGCTATTTTCTCTCACAAGCGCTCTCGTCTTTTATTTTTTACCTCCTTTAGCTGATCAAATTCATCTACTTTCAACTCTTCAATTTTTTATGCCTTTAACATTCGCTGTTGTATTGTATGTTTTGTTTTTGCTTGAAGAGCCCTTACTATTACACATTGGTTTATTTGTTTTAACATTTGCCAATGTTTTTATGATTAGAAATTCTCAAAATCTTATTTTCGACGGCTCTTTATCTTATATCCTTGAGAATATTGTCGTAGCTGTTTTGTTATATTTATTTATTTTAGGCGTGAAAACGCTGAACAAAGTTTTTTCGGTCCATAATCTTTATATGTTAAGCACTTTTTTGGGGTTGATTTTTTTGTTTTTTGCATCAGCCCTGCCTTTTTATCTTGCTTTATTAAGTTGTTTTTGGGTGGGATGTTTTGGTGCTCTAAGCCAAAAAAACTTTTACACAAACAAAATTAATATTAATGACGGCGCGGTCATTTCATCCGCTTTTATATTGACAAGTTTTTTTCTTTATAGCGCAAACGAGCTTGTTTTTTCATCTGTATATATGTTTATGATTTATCCTTTGTGTGAGCTTATTTTCAGCTTTGTTGAAAGATATATTTTTCACAACAAAGATTATCTTTTGCAGAGCATATACAGCAATGTTTTAAGCAGGGATTTGCCTTTAGATGTGCTACACGCAAGTTTGTTAAAGCTTTTCGTACTAAACACTTTATTGGCTTTATTTCAGCTCTATTCAACAAACATTTTAGCTTTGCCGATTATTGCTCCGCTCATCAACATATGGTTATTGAGCAAATTGTATCATTTTAACGAGCCAGACCAAACGCTCAAAGACTCGGGAAACAGTTTTATTGGTGATGTCAAGAAAGAGCTTCAAGAAATACAACAAACATTAAAAAAAGGTAATCAGAAAAAATGAGATGGCCTTTTTTGAAACAAAAACAACAGCCTAAGACTTTGCCAGAGCAGCCTCTGGTCGAGCCTTTGATTATTGTTGTTTCGATTCCGCCATATTTTTTAAATTCCAAAAAAGAGATTATCCGCCAAACACTTTCAGACGAATCTTTGTTTCGTATTCGATTTGAAAGCGAGAATACGATTGAATTTTTTTCAAAACAATCCGGTGACAATTTTTTTGATTTATGGGAGAGCGGATTAAAAATACTTCATCTGCAACAAGGCGATGTTTTAATTCGCATTTTTTTAGATCAAGAGATGCTCCGCTTTAGTTTTCAAACATCTGATCAATTTATGAAATTGACACCTTTGTTTACCAGCATTTTCAACCAACTATGTTTGCCATCGAGTTATTTTGACGGCAAACATTTACCGGAAGAAATAGCCCTTTTAATTAAAAGTTTTATTTTAGCAATATGTGTCGATAAAAATCCTTCATATCAGCAAGAGCTTAGAAACAATATAGACCTACTCAGCCGCCACAAAGTACCTTCAAACCTTGAAGCGAAATTTTTGCCATATGTGCTTAATTATATCATTTTAAGTTACATAGCCTCTTATCAAAAGACCTTTCAAAAGAAGGATGTTGACCTTTTACAAAAGCTACTTCGTTTTGCTTTCAAAAATTTTGATCAGCCAAAAGATGAGCTTCTGGAAGCTTTGCTGTATATAAGCTTAGGACAAATATCTCAAGCAGCCTTAAATGATCCCTCTGCGCAAGCGCAGGTTTTGTTAAAACGGAGCATTGAAAGTTATCAGAAAGCCCAAAAACATTTCAACCAGTATATGTTTCCATACGACTATGGACGGCTGCACATCATCATCGCAGACTTATATAACAAGCTCTTTTTATTAACAGCTGAAAATCAATCTCTTCGAGATTGTATTTTTCATCTTCGAGAAGCCGAAAAAATTTTTACCCGTGCAAGTATGCCTCTATTGTGGGTTAAAATTAAAGACAAGCTTGCCAGTGCGTTTTCTCTTTTAGCCTCACTGTCGAACAATGAAGAAATTGCCTTTATGGCGATTGACAATTATAATGAGTTGCAAAATTTTTATCAAAAAACGAGCCCTGAGAAATTTGCTAAGACTGAAGAGGAAATAGGACACATTCACTATTATTTAGGCAAAAAGTTGAAAGACGAATCGCATTTAGACGAGTCGTTAAAGCACTATTTTCAGGCATTAGAAGTTCTAGAGAATTTAAAAAAGCCAGAAGAACTTTCAAATCTTGAAAAATCTATTCTTAAGGCTCAAGAAGAGATAAAGCGCATAATTTAAAAATAAACACTTGCGAAAAAGATTTTTTTATTTTATTAACAGAGAAAAGTGGAGAGATGGCAGAGTGGTCGAATGCGGTTGACTCGAAATCAATTGTACGCTTTACGGTGTACCTAGGGTTCGAATCCCTATCTCTCCGCCAATAAAAACAAAAGACACCCTTGCGGTGTCATTTTGTTTTTAAGCGAGGAAGTCGGATTTAGGCCCTAGAGAACAGGGTTTAAAAGAAAAAATTACTCTTTATCTGTGCTCAATTCTATTACTTTAGCCCCTCTTCTTTTTGCAATTTTGCAAAATTCATAGGCTTTACCTTTATATTTATTATACGAAATGATAAAATCAGCGTTTTCTGCAATATAGCGATTGCGATAAACAAGGCACAATTTTTTGTATCCGAATTCGCATTTTGGCGGCAAAATAAAATCGTCAAAATCTCGAAATTTTTCAATAAGCCTATAATCCCTCACTCCCTTTTTATGCATGTCATTTATCTTTGAAACAACCAAATAAATCCATATTTGAGGATGTTCTTTTCGAACATCTAAAACAACATCATAAGCATCAATTTCATATCCACCGATTTCGCCAACCCAAAAAGTGTCAACATTTTCATTTTCAATTAAATTGATAATTTCTCGGCGTATTTTTTCCTTCAGATTCGGCGGGGTAGAATGCATCAACTTGATATTTAAAATTTTATCATAGTTATTACCCAAAAAAGCGCAGATTTTTCCCACAAGCATCAAACCAATCAGCCCAACCAAAAATACCATAATAGGTGGTGGGCATGCTAACTGTAATCGTTATGAGTAACAGTCTACGTATTCGTATAAAACTATTTCGTAGTGCCCACCAATTTGGTGAGCCCATACGACAAAGTAACTCCTGCTTAAAACAGCAAAAGCCCTTTTGCCCATAACGATTAGGTTTAGCATACCTTTGCTGAGATTTGGGCTATCCCAACGGGAATCATTATATATGCCCTTTTGTTAAAAAATCAATAAAAATAGCAAAGGAAGAATTCAAAAGGTTCGATAACGGTTTTTTTGCGGGCAAGCGTACCAACGCATTTAGTCGACCTGTAACAACCTTTCTTTCTAAAAACGAAAATAAATAAACGGATTATACGTCGAGGCGGCAATGATTGCTGAAGACAAAACAAACAGACCCATTAACCAGATATTTATAAAAGCACGCAGCCACTTATGCTCATATTTCACAAATAACATCGATTTGAATATTGGCAAAGAACACAAAGCAGCAGCGACAAAGGCTAAAACTTCGATGTGATCGATATAATATGCGTATTCATACATAATTTTGTGTTGATGGAGAGCGCCGAACATATTTTGAATATATTTCCATGCATAAGCCATATTATCGGCACGAAACATCACCCAGCCAATTATAAATGCCAAAATACAATAAATATGTTGCGTTATTTTAATGGCTAAACCACCCTCTTTTTTGTGCCAACCGGTTGCTTTTTCAAAAATAATGAACATCCCATGCCACAGCCCCCAGAAAATGAAGTTCCAAGAAGCACCGTGCCAAAAACCAGTAGCTAAAAAAACGATAAAAAGATTGAGATAATTGCGCCATTTGGCTACTCGATTACCACCAAGCGGAATATAGAGATATTCTTTGAACCAAGTTGAAAGCGAAATATGCCAACGGCGCCAAAATTCGGTAATTGAACGCGAAATATACGGATAATTAAAGTTTTCTAAAAATTTAAAACCGAAAATCGAACCTAAACCGATAGCCATATCTGAATAACCAGAAAAATCATAAAACAGTTGAAAACTATAAGCAACGGCCCCAAACCATGCTGTTAAAGCGTCAAATTGTTCAACCGGCTGCGAAAAAACCTTATCAGCAACAGCACCTAAAGTGTTGGCAATAAGCATTTTTTAGACAAGCCAATAATAAAACGCTTAATTCCGTAAACAACTTTATCAAATGTAACGTTCCGCTTATCGATTTGCTCCTCAATGTCATGATACTTGACTATCGGACCGGCAATGAGCTGAGGAAACAAACAAATATAAAGTGCTAATTTATAAATATCGCGCTGAACATGAACTTCACCCCGATACACATCAACGACATAACTCAGAGCCTGAAAAGTATAAAATGAAATACCAATTGGCATAATCACCTTGATAAAATTAATATGGCTATGCAAAATGGTATTCAAATTTTCAACCATAAAGTTAAAATATTTGAAATAAAACAGAACACTCAAGTTTAAAAAAACTGTGAGTGTCAGCAAAATCAACCTATGCATTTGATGATGACTGCGGCTGATATAATTTGCACCAACATAATTAATAATGATTGTTAAAATCATAATAGCTAAATAGCGCGGTTCTCCCCATGCATAGAAAATAATGCTGGCAATCAGCAGAACATAGTTTTGCAACTCTTTGCGAGCAAGCAAATAAAGCGTGCATACTATTGGCAAAAACATAAAGACAAAGGTCATAGATGAAAACAACATGGGCTTAATCCTTGGTTAAATTTTCAAGAAATTGCAAATTACCTGCTGTAATGCATAAAATCAATATATCCGGCTTAAAATCCAAAATATCTTGTTTGTAGCGCTTCAACAGTTTAAAAGTTTCTGTTTGGGGCACATTTAACACATTATTCAAACGAAAATATTTTGTTTCAGAAAAACTATAAGGCAAAAACTGCAAAAAGTCTTCGTTCATACTGGTGCCGGTTAGAAACACTTTGGGCGCTTTCGGCTGTTGTGGATTTTTAAAATATTTTATTTTATAGCCGTTGATGTCCGTTATTTGCGGTTTAATGATCTGTTTATGGTCATAATAGGTATAATCATCGAGCAAAAGATTCTTTTTCGTATATTCTTTGTCGATTTTTAGCAATGCAGCGGTTTGACCTGTGCCGAAATTTCGATCCCAATCTTCGCGCAACAATGTTGACTTTGAAACATTATATTCGCTCAAATGGCTGATATGAATATGAGGATAATCTTTTTGAATAACATTCATTAAAGCCAAATAACCGTTGTAAGCTCCCCAATCTGACCAATGATGTGTTTGTTTAAAAAAGACAAAGTCCTTTTGCAGAGCCAAACGCAATTCGTTATAAGGAAAAACGCTTGGAACATTAAACAAGGCAAGGGTTTTATAAATACTTTGCAGATATTGTTCAAAATCTTGCCGACTGTTTTTATAAAACGGGGGCAAATATTCAAAATAAACACTTTCCTTGCTTGGTACAACCAAGACATACATTTTGATTTTATGTTGCCGACAGAATTCACCTAAAAGATTAATAGCCTTTGCCGTATTGTCTATTTCTTTATCTCTCATTGGGTTTAGCGCTTTTTGTGCGCTAAACATCCAATTATTGTTTTTAACCCAAACAGCCCCGCCATTGATATAAATCCTGTTAAGGGTTCTATTTAAAAATGCATATAAATCAAGCGCTGAATTTCGTCCGAAAAAGCGGTCATTATACCACTTTTCAAATTGTGTGCCGTAATTAAGGTTGAGCGTGTTTTCAAAGACATTCGGATACTTTGCCAACATTCGGTTTTCTTGAAAAGATTTTTCTGCGGTGGAAATATGGCTCATCGGAACAAATAGCAAAACGAAAAACACAACGGCAAAAACAATATCGATGCGGCTATTGTATTCCATCAATTTAAATTTTGAAACGTATTGCACTATTTTATAACTCAACAAAAAACTTAAAATCAACACGCTTAAAAACAGCAGAAAATTGATTTTAGAAGTGCCGAATCGAAAGTGATATTTTCGAGCCTGAAAACGCAATTCGATGGTTTCACCGTCTTTGGCTTCCAGTACATGATGCAAGGGCTTATCGTGCCAAAAATCTTTGCGTTTTTTTAATATCGGTTTACCGTTAATTGTGGCTTTTCGGTAACTCACAAAAACGGGGTAACGTACATTATCTTGTCGAACATCTGGACCGCGCAAATCTATAACTATTTTTCCGGCGCCGATAGCCTTAAATTTAATTACAAAATCATTCCAAGAAGAAGAAATTGTTGCATTTAAAACGGCGCAGTTTCCATTTTTATTGGCACACCATTGTGGAAAAGTTGTTTGGGTTCCTGCAGGCGCCTGAATTTCTAAAATTTCAACTGTATTGGTGTTAAGCGGCGTGTTTTTAATATCAATCCGCGCTGTTTTATTGATGTGTCGGCTTTGCCAAAAACTACGCAACAAACTGTTCGAATATATAGGTGCAGCCAATAAGGTCAGCAATATTGTGCACAATATCACCAAAACAAAACGCTTACGAACATATATTGTTTTCATTTTTTCCGTTCCGCTTCTTTAAAAAACACAAAACAAAACCCACCTTCTTAATGAAAGCGGGCGGATGTTCAGAAACCGTCAGTTGTAGATAAAGGCGGCTCGGCTTATTTGGCTCATAGCCTTATTTAGCCGACACCCGCCCAAAACAGACAGAGGTCGGCATATAGGTTTTTAGTCGCCTATGCAAAGCGACTATCTACAACTGAAAAGGGTTCTGACGCCCTCGGTATGGCATTCCATACCGTTTCTTACGGTAAAAAATTTGCTCTTAAATGTCAAGAAGTGATTGCTTCATATCAAAGATATTTATGCTTCAAATATCCACAAACTATAAAATTTTTATACTTTTACATTGTAAAACATCTTAGAGAAGGTATTCTCAAACAAACATTAAATAAAGGACTTTACGATGAAACTATCGGATTTGCGTTTACACAGATTATATGCTTTTCCTGCTGTTTTTTTGTTGATATTTACAATTGCTGTTTTCAGATACATAAATAAATATTTTACTGATGTTAATTTACAGCAAATTTTATTTATCATTAACACGCCGATGGAAGGCGTGGATTCTCGCTTATTACGCTTATTTATTGAGCATTGTCTTTTAACGCCGATTTTATATACTATACCTATTTGCTACCTGCCTGAAATTAAGTTTTTACAATTAAAAAAAATTCCTTTGATTAAAAAAAGCTGGACTATTTTAATTTCAGTACTATCTCTTCTTTTAACCCTCGGATATCTTTTCTATCAAACAGATTATACTTCTATTAAATATTTTTTCTCAAACGAAAAAACTGATTTTTATGAAAAGCATTTTTCTGACCCAAAAGAAGCACAAATTAATTTTGTAAAGAAAAAAAACTTGGTTGTTATTCACGTTGAAAGTTTAGAGACAACTTATAAAGACAAGACTTTTTACGGTTACAATATGTTGGCAGATTTGAGAGATATTGAATTAAAAGGCGTTCAATTTAGCCGATTTCAAAATGGTTATGCAACAGATTTTACACAAGGAAGCGCTATGGCCTTGTTTACGGGAATGCCTGCAAAATATTCCAATTTAGTAAACAAACTTGGACGTAAAATACACTTTTTTAAAGGATATTATTCTCTTGGTAAAATTTTAAAAGACAATGGCTATTATATGGTCGCCATTCAGGGCTCTGAGAGCAGTTTTGGCGGAATGGATGTCTTTTTACAAGATAATAATTTTGATAAGCTTATTGATGAAGACACAATACAACAGGAGTATCCACAATTTTCAAAAAAAGGTTCTTGGGGATACACAGATGATTGTATACTTACTGTAGCAAAAGACACAATCATGCAAGCAGAAGATCGTCAGCCTTATTTTTTATATGTACAGACAGTTGATACTCACGTTAGTTACACGCCTGAAATAGAAAAATTTCCGAACATTGAAAACGTATATCACAACATCATTCATCATACTCAATTGCATTTAGCCGATTTCTTAAAATGGCTACAATCCAGGCCGAATTATGCAGACACTGTCATTGTTGTTATCGGCGACCATCTACGCATGGGCAATGACTTTCCAATGCCGGAAAAACGCTATATTTATAATTTGTTTCTCAACACAGGAAAACCGCACAATACTGACAGAACATTTACCCAAGTAGATATGTTTCCAAGCGTTATTGAGGCTCTTGGCGGCAAAATATTAAATCATCGATTGGGGATCGGTACTTCAGTATTTAGTCTTGAAAAAACTTTTACTGAACTTTATTCTGCAGAATATTTATATGACAATCTTGCTAAGAGAAATGATCTTTATGAGCAAATATTTTTACCACAACGAAAATAAACCTCATTTACCAACAAAAAAACGACCATAAAGGTCGCTTTTTTATTGGTGGGTATGACAAGACTACTTAGCAAACATTTTCATGTTTGCACGTTCACTGCGCTCTTCGGCTCTCGCCGACCGGCACACCCCCGTGTGCCTCTCGCTTGTAGTCAAACTTGTGTCTCACAAGTTCGAGCTGTCTTCATAATATTTGCCAACAAAAAAACGACCATAAAGGTCGCTTTTTTATTGGTGGGTATGACAAGACTCGAACTTGTGACCTCTACGATGTCAACGTAGCGCTCTAAC
>CADBSM010000052.1 GCA_902797315.1 uncultured Pseudomonadota bacterium
CACTTTTGCAAGCCTTTTAGAGCCTGAAAATAGGGCTTGACATTTTGAAAATTTTAAGGTACCTCAGATTTTTCATTTTTTTCGTTTTCAAACACCTCATATTATTGACTTTTTGTGTTTTTTATATGCATAAAAAAATCCTCACATTTAACCTGTGGGTAAATTTTGAAAAAAACCTCCAGACATCTTTAATGAGAATGCTTATTTTTTATTTATTGAGCCCCAGTTTTTTGAGCCAACTCGAAACACCAAGTGTCCGGCTTCTAAAGCCAACCCACGGATTTTCACTTATTTTGCAACCTTTACATTGTTCTGCCATATCTTTAACAGTATTTTGAACTCCGCCACTACCATGCGTGATAAAAGGAACAACAACTTTTCCGCTTAAATCATAACTTTCTAAAAAGCTGCTGACTTGAGGGGTGATTGTCCCCCACCAATTAGGCGAACCAATGAATACAATATCATATTGAGAAATATCTGAAACCTGATCTGTTAACTTCGGTCTATAATGATTTGCGATCTCTTCCTTTGCTTGCTGCGTCATCTCACGATATTCTTCAGGATATTTTGTCTCATCTTTAATTTCAAACAAATCTCCACCTATTTTTTCGTGTATTTTTAAAGCAACCTCTTTTGTGTTGCCACTATATGAATAATAAGCAATTAAAATTTTTGGATTAACAGCACTTCCTTCCATCGCACGAGTTTGAAATGTCCCACCTGTCACAAAAAGAACCGCACAAAAAATAAATTTTATATATTTGAACATTTTTTTCTCCTATAAATAAAAACAAACATTTTTAGTTTAATATTTAGAGCACAGTCTAAGTCAAGTGTTATGTTTTGATTTTTAACATGAGCCACTTTTCTGTCTTTGTTATTAACAAAAGTACATTTGCCCTGCCAAAATGATGCCGTCATAGCGCCCGCAACAACCAAAAACTATCTTTCACTTTTAACGGCCTGAATATTGCGCACAAATGCTAAATTTGTTTCTAAATCTTCTATGCAAACAGGAAGTTTATGCCTCCAATTAGGATATCTGTCTCGATCAGTGCCAGGCAGATTTTGCAGTTCTGTCACACCTAAAATATCTTCTAATTGAAGCATAAACACCTTGCTTTGTGATTTTGACAAGAATTTATGCACAGCCTCATCTAAACCTTCCGGATATCCTTCGCCATAAAGATAATTGCCCTTTCTTAAATTGTCTTTCGGCCAAACATCACTCTCATCTAAGGCTTTTAGCAATAACCAACGTTCATTTTCTCGTTGTTTATAAAGATTTAAGCGCTCATGTTCGTCAATCATCTTTAACTTAAACTTTAACTCAATTTCATAACCAAACCACCACATTTTTAAGGGGGTCATATCATGCGTGCCGACAGAGACAAATGCTTGTGCCGGATAATCTGCGGGCTTTTTGAAATCGCCACAACCGCAATCATAACGCTCTGCCCACAAAACACTAATGGCAGAAATATGATTTTTTTGCAAATCTTCTAAAAAGCCTTGAGGCACATTGCCAATGCTTTCGCCGACAATCATACATTTGTTTAAATGACTTTCTAAAGCAACAAGCGCAACCATGTCTTCAAAATCATAATAGACATACGTGCCTTTTTGCCCATCATCTTTAATCATAAACAGGCGCATCAAACCCATGACATGATCAATACGCAAAGCACCGGCACAAGCCATATTGGCTCGCAATATCTTCAAAAAAGGCTTATAAGCTCGTTTTTTCAACTCTATCGGATCAAAAGCACCTAAACACCATTTTTGCCCTTCCTGAAAAAATGCATCCGGCGGCGCACCTGCCCCGCAACCTTTCATATAAACATATCTATCTGACCAAAGTTCAGCACTGTCTTTACATACACCCACCGGCAAATCCCTATACAAACCGATTTTAAGATGCAAGGTTTGTATATATGCAAAAACTTCTTGAAGCTGACGATTTACCTCAAATTGTAAAAACTTAAAAAACTCAATGCTATCTGTATGTGATTGTTCAAAAACAGCTATATCCATTGGTTTTTGGTTTTTTAAACCTTCCGGCCAAGCTTGCCAACCACCCCAAACTTGAGAACTTTGTTCGTGATATATGCTCTGATAAAGCGCAAATAAGTGTAAATCAAGCCCCTGCTCTTTTTTAAACCTTTCAAAGGATTTATTCTTCTTTTGCTGCTGTTTAAAAATTTCCTTCAACACACTGATTTTTAGACGATATACTTTCGTGTAATCAATTAAAACGGAATTTCTGACATCTTCAATCGTTTTTTTATATTTATTTTTTAAGCTTTGGCTAAAACCTGGTGTCTTTTCAACATCAATGTAAATCGGGTTGAGAAAAAGTCGGCTGATCGATGAATAAGGACTCGCATTTTCGGGAAAATCGTGAAACAGCGCGTTGAGCGGGTTAAGTCCAATCACATCTGCACCAATATTTGCGCAAATTCCGGCAAATTCTTTTAAATCAGAAAAATCGCCAATTCCCCAATTGCGTTTGCTTTTAAGTGAATAAAGTTGCACAGCAAAACCCCAAAGCTTGTCTTGAGTGTTTTGTAATGGCTCATAGCATTGAAGCGGTGCCACGGCAAGTGTACTGTCATATTTCGTTTTGCCAACTTTTACCTGAAGCGCATAATAGCCAATGTCTACTTTTTCTTGAAAACTTAAATCCCATTGTTGATAAATGTTTTGACCGATTTGTTTTTCTTGTATAAGTGTTTGATTAAAAGAAATTTCCTTAAACACCTTTTGATTTTGAGGCGTTATCAAAAGATGTATTTCCTGATTTTCTGATTTTTTTAAAAAAATATCAATTGAAACTCTATTTTGACGAACAACATAAATTGGCTTGACTGCTTCCTTATATGGCATCGAATCAATCCTCAGGCAAGATTGTTCTAAACTATCTTGATTTGAAGCTTCATAGCCCAAACTTTTGCAAAAAAATTTAAGCAAATCATCGTCAACAAGATAATCGCTTGTCCCCATAGCTCGATAACTCGCTGCAATACCTATTTTTTGACACAATTCATAAAGCTTATTTTCCATCTGTTTTATCCTGTTATTTTGATAGCAATGACACTTTGGGCCGGAATGTTAACAACAGCAGACCCCTGAAGTTTAGATGGCGAAAATGAATCTGAAGTATCAATAAGAACCTCCCATTTTTTTGCCTTTTTGAGTGGTGGCATTTTCCAGCTTATTTCTTGGTCTGATGCATTTAAGACAACATAAAGTAACGTGTCTTTTTCATATACCAAATATGATAATGCCTTTCTGCTATGTTCCTGCCAATCATGAGCGGTGAACTCATGTCCTTTTTCTGTATACCACGCTAAATCCTTATAATGCGTATTTTTCTCTTGATGTCCCTTGAAAAAGCGAGTCCGTTCAAAAATTTTTAAATGCTGACGCAGTTTAATTAAACGTCTTACAAAACAAATAAACTCATAGCCCTCTTTTTCAATAGCGTCCCACGCCAAATAGCTGATAATGTTATCTTGGGCATAAGGATTGTTTGATCCAAATTGTGTATTGAAAAATTCATCACCCTGAACAATCATTGGTGTGCCAAAAGACAAAAGCAATGTTGCCATCAAATTTTTTGCACGTTTTAATCTTTTTGTTTTAATTTCTTGAGAAACGATGAGACCTTCTTGCCCTGAATTAGAGCTATAATTATCGTTACTGCCATCTTTATTGTCTTCACCATTGGCTTCATTGTGTTTTTTCTCAAAGCTCACAAGGTCTCGCAAACAAAAGCCATCGTGTGCTGTAATAAAATTAACAGAAGTCCACATATTTCGATTATTATAGCCAAAAATATCGCTTGAACCACTGATTCTACTTGCAAGTTCACCTATTTGTCTTTCATCTGACCGCCAAAAACGCCGAACAACATCACGAAAACGATCATTCCATTCAGCTATTCCTGGAGCAAAAGCGCCGATTTGATAACCGCCCATGCCAACATCCCACGGTTCAGCTATTAGTTTAACATCTCGCAACGTTTCATCTTGACGCAAAGCTCGCACAAATGCACTGTTATATCTAAACTCTGTTTTTTCGCGCCCTAAAGATGTGGCTAAATCGAACCTAAAACCATCAACATGCATTTGTTTTACAAAATATCGCAAGGAATCCATAATCAATGTCAAAACATTTACATTTTGAACATTGAAAGAAGCCCCACACCCCGTAGAATCATAATAAAAACGTTTATTTGTTTTATCAAGCGTATAATAAGTTTCGTTATCAATGCCTCGATAACAAAGTGTCGGACCTAGGTGGTTGCCTTCAATCGTGTGATTATAAACCACATCTAAAATGACTTCCTTGCCATTTTCGTGAAACGTTTTGACCATACTCTTAAAATCATCAATACTATCACGGCTTAAATAGCTATTTTCAAGCGCAAAAAATGACAGTGTTTCATAACCCCAATAATTCACACGATCTCGTCCTTTTTGGTGGGGGAAGAAAGCATGAACCGGAAGAAGTTCAACAGATGTCACCCCCAACCATTTGAGATAAGTTTGAATAGACTTGTCTGAAAGTGCTTCAAACTTGCCGCGTAGATTAGATGGAACCTTTGGAAAAAGAGCTGTAAAGCCTTTGGTATGTAATTCATAAATCACTGTTTTTTCAAAAGGAATATGCGGTCTTTCATCATTTTGCCAATCAAAAGTATCGTCAACAACAACACTCTTGGGAACATAAGGAGCACTGTCTAATTTACTGAAAGATAAGTCCTGCTCGGGGCTGTCAGTGTCATATCCGAAAATAGCTTTATGCCAAATTAGTTCTCCGTATAGTTTTTTGGCATAAGGATCTATCAGAAGCTTATGTTCATTAAAACGCTTACCCTCCTGCGGTTTGTATGGCCCATAAACACGATAACCATACAGTTGCCCAGGTTTTATACCTTCAAGATAAACATGCCAAATACCGCACTCATTTTCTAAAATTTCAATACGCTTGAGTTCTTTCTTTCCTTGAATGTCAAACAGGCAAAGCTCAATTTTGGTAGCATGCGCTGAGAAAATCGAAAAATTTGTTCCTTGGCCATCAAATGTTGAGCCAAGCGGATAGCAAAACCCTTTTTTTGTTTTAATGTCTTTCATATTTTCACCTAATCGGTTTAATAACAATGGTTGAAAGTGGCGGCAAAACAACTTCTATTGAGTAGGGTTTCATATTCCATCCTTGCATCGAAATATAAATTTCTCCCTCATTTCTTACCCCGCTTCCCCAATATGAAGGATCGTCGCTATTAAAAATTTCTTGATATCGACATGGTTCAAACACACCAATTCGGTAGTTATGACGAACCACCGGTGTAAAATTGCAAATGACAATAAGATAATTGTCCGGATCGTGCCCTTTTCTGATAAAAGAAACAACACTGTCATCACAGTCTGAATGTTCAATCCATTCAAAACCTTTGTAATCAAAATCTTCTTCAAATAAGGCAGAATTTCCTTGGTACATCAAATTAAGATCACGCACACAATTTTGCATACCTTTATACATCGGATATTCAAGCAAATGCCAACGCAGGCTTTCAGCTTCATTCCACTCCCAGTCTTGACCAAACTCTGAACCCATAAATAAAAGTTTTTTGCCCGGATGCGTCCACATAAAACCGTAATAAGCCCTTAAATTGGCAAATTTTTGCCACTCATCTCCAGGCATTTTAGAGAGCATAGAGCCTTTTCCATGAACAACCTCATCATGAGAAATCGGTAAAATAAAGTTCTCATTAAAAGCATATAACAAACCAAAGGTCAAAAGACCATGATGATATTTTCGGTGTATTGGCTCATGCGAAATATATTTTAACGTATCATTCATCCAACCCATGTTCCATTTATAGCCAAATCCTAGTCCCCCCATTGTTGTCGGACGAGAAACCATCGGCCAAGCAGTTGATTCTTCTGCAACCGTTAGAACACCTTCATTTTGGCTATATACCAATTCGTTCATTTTTCGAATGAAAGAGATAGCTTCAATATTTTCATTGCCGCCATATTGATTTGGAATCCATTCTCCCGATTTTCTTGAATAATCTAAATAAAGCATCGAAGCTACAGCATCAACTCGCAAACCGTCAATATGATATTCTTTCATCCAAAAAAGTGCACTTGCGCACAAAATATTGCTTACTTCTGTACGTCCATAGTTATATATTTTTGTACCCCAATCTTTGTGTTCTCCTTTTCTTGGATCCGCGTGCTCATAAAGGCAGGTTCCATCAAAACAACATAGCCCGTGTTCATCTTTTGGAAAATGAGCCGGAACCCAGTCCATAATCACTGAAATATCAGCTTGATGAAACTTATCAATCATATACTTAAAATCTTCCGGTGTACCAAAACGCGAGGTCGGCGCAAAAAGACCTGTGACCTGATAGCCCCATGAAGCATCTAGCGGATGTTCGCACAAAGGCAAAAATTCAACATGCGTAAATCCCATATTGCTCACATAAGGCACTAATCTGTCGGCTAACTCGCGATACGTCAAAAACTCACTA